>NZ_JAOBSQ010000036.1:0-164693 GCF_025246485.1 Acidovorax sp. K2F | reverse complement strand
CAGGGTTATGGGGAGCGGCGCGCCATCGGCACCAATCCAGCCCAAGGGTTCACGGCTCCACGGCCTGTTCGGCTCTTGCGCTTCGCTGCCCAGAGTGCCCGGTTGCCCTGGTAGTACCGGTGCTTGATTTCCCGCTTGTGCGCGTCGTCAAACGTAGGGCGCGGTGCATCTGGCCCAGGCCCGGCTGCGTATACCGCCGCTTCGCGCCCCTGCACACCGACCTGCTTGCGGTAGCGCACGATGCGGAAGAACTTTCCCGGGTGGTTCTCGCGCGCCGTGGTGATGCACGCATCGACCCGGTTGCGCGGCCAGTCCAGGTGCTCGACCAGTTCGGGCACTGTCATGGGCCCGCACTCTTTCAGCGCGGCGGTGATGGCGTCGCGGGTGATGGGAGGCTTTGGCATGCTCAATGTCCGCACGGGAGACTGCCGCCCACGGGCGTGCCGTCTGGGTTGATGGGGTGGCGGGCGCCGCAGCCGATGCACTGCTTCTGCTCGGGCTTTGGTTGTGCCTGCGGTTCATTGGGTCTGTTCAGATGTGCGTCCATGTCTCCCTGCTCATGATCTTTTCGATGCTGCGCTCATGCACACCGAACTGGCGGGCGAGCGCGGCGTTGGATAGGTTCTCGCGGATGTGCTTGAGCAAGCTCTCGCGTTGCCGCTTGGCTGATCGGATGGCTACAACGTCCAGATCCATCAGCTTCGATTGCGGGAGGTCCTGGCCGCGCGCGCAGAACTCGGTCCTGCGCTGCTCCCATTCGTCCCGGTGGATGCCGTGTTTGGAGCCGCGTCCCATGGCTATGCGAACAGGTCTTGTGTCTGCTCCTGCTCGGCGGCGGACAGGTTGCGAGCAGCCTGCTCAAAGTAGGACTGCTTCAACTCGGCGCCGACGAACTTGCGGCCCATTTCCACCGCCACGAAACCTTCGGACCCGATGCCGGTGAATGGCGACAACACCACGTCGCCGGGGTTGGTCCACAGGTCAATCCCGCGCCGGATCACCTCCAATTGCAGCGGGCAGATATGGCGCTCGTCGTCGTGCTCCCGCGCGCTGCGGTATTGCAGGGTGTCCGATGGGTCAATGTCCATCCAGACCGGGCTCGCCACCTTCTGCCACTTGTCCACCGGGTACTGGTCCGGTTCATGGGTCACCTTGTCCACCATTTCACCTGGCGCGCGCATGGTCACCAAGTAGTCCGGGATGCCCTGTCGGCTCATGCAGGCGTTGGTGCGCACGGTCTTGTGCAGCAGGCCCAGCGCCTTTGTGCGCTGCATCGAGGTCACTGGGTCTTTCCAGATGCACACCTCGCTGGCGTAGATGAATCCGTGGGCCTGGAATGCGCGTATCAGGTCGCCCCGAAAGTCTTTCAGGCCGATATACCCATCCCGCTCCTTGCTGGTGGGCATCAACATGCAGTGAAAGCTGACGTTGTGCCCAGGCTTCATCACCCTGCGCAGCTCGGCGATCAGGAATGCGAAGTGCTCGAAGAATTCCGCATCGTTGCGCACGTTGCCCATGTCGCGCGGGCTGTTGCTGTAGGTGTAAAGGCTGGCGAACGGCGGGGAGAAGATGCTGTAGTCAATCGTGGCATCAGGGATGCCCTTGAGCACGTCCACGCAGTCGCCGTGAAGCACGGTGTAGTTGTCGCCGCTGGCTTGATTGAGTACGTTCATGCTTGCCTCAGAAAGTTTGGTAGGTTCATGGCCTTGCGGGGCGTGTAGTCGTTGCTCTCTCGCCCTTGGCCCATCAGTTCGTCGCGCACGCTGTCGATGACTTCGGATGCCAGCGCATCGCCCATCGCCTTCGCGTCTGCCTCTTTGCGTTTCAAGTTCGCTACTACAGAGCCCTCTTGCTCGCTGGCGAAGATATGGACGTGCACCTCGCGCTTTTGGCCGAAGCGATAGCAGCGGCGCACGGCCTGGTAGTACGCTTCCCAAGAGTCGGTGACGCCCACAAAGGCCACGTTGCGGCAGTGCTGCCAGTTCAGCCCCCACCCGGTGATAGATGCCTTGGTGATCAACACCCGAATGCGCCCAGCAGCGAAGTCCATCAGGCGTTTCTCTTTCACTTCCTCGGTGTCGGCTCCACGGATTTCGACCGCGCCGGGGATGGCTTCACGCAGCGCGTCACCTTCCGCATTCAGGTCGCACCAGACAACCCACGGTTCATCGCTGGCATTGACCAGCGCTGCGCATTCCTGCACGCGGGTGGCCAAGCTGGCTTTTCGTGCATTGCGGCGCTCCATGAGGTCTGCCGCCTCCATGGCGAACAGGTAGCCCGTTTCCTCTTGGCTGTGATCGCTCTCGACGGTGTGCTGGTGCACACTGAGTGGTGGCAGGTTGTAGGCCGTTGCGTCGTGCCCTAGGTCTGCGGGGCTGCGCAGCATGACGCCCCATGAAGCCACCCAGCGCCAGAAGATCTGCCGCGCATGGCCTTTCACGCGCCATGTCTGCGTGTCGCCACCGTCGTGCACGAAGAACTCGGCCAGCATTTCCGCCCGCGATCTGATTCCCAGGAACTCGGCATGCGTGCCCAGCTCTGTCCAGTCGTTCGGCGCAGGTGTAGCGGTGGCGCACAGGCGGTATGGCGTGCGGCTGAATGCATCCAGCAGCGCCTGCAACGTCTTGCTGGTGTGGTGCTTGATGACGCTGGATTCGTCCAGCACGACCCCGACAAACCGCGATGCATCGAACTTGTGCAGCCGGTCATAGTTGGTGATGTTGATGCCCGGTCGAATTTCGCTGTCGTCGTGCGCATGGGTGATGGTCACGCCGCACTCAGCAGCTTCCGCCACTGTTTGCTGCGCCACCGCCAGCGGAGCCAGGATCAGCAGATCGCCGCCAGTCTCCCGCTGCACCACATCGGCCCATGCCACCTGCATGCGCGTCTTGCCCAGCCCCGTGTCGGCAAAGATGGCAGCACGGCCACGGCGAAGCGCCCAGCGCACCAAGTCAACCTGATGCGAGAACAGCCCTTGGATCAGGTCAACCTGGCGCGTGATGCCTATCGGTGGCACGGCGCGCAGCTTTGTCGTCACGAAGTTGGTGTAGTCAGTCATATGTGGTCATGAAAAAGCCCGCACTGGGCGGGCTTGGGGGTTGGTCAATTCGCAGATTCCATCCACTCATCCGGGACGGGCGGCGGCATTTGAGGCTGGTGCAGTACGTCGTCCGTGCGTTGGCCCCAGTGCTTTCTGGCGTCCACACGGCGCACAACATGGGTGGTCCCGGCATAACCGTCGCCGCTTCCACTTCGGCAGGGCTCACCCACCATGGAGCGGCACTGCCTGCAGGCCACGAATGCCACGCTGCGGTCTGTCCGCAGGTATCGCCCGCGCTCGTCGGGCACGGCCACGAAGATGAAACCGGCCTGCCGGTCCTCCCAGGCCACAAGACTAACGCGGGGCGAAATCATGCTCAGGCTGCCTTGGCCTCTTCTCCCTTTGCCTTCGGCGCCGGGAACTTCTTGAACGGCAGCGGCTTGATGTGCTTCCCGAAGAACGTTCCGATGGATTCGGCGCCCACGAACTGGGCGTGCAGCTCGGCCGACACGTCGGGGTAGTGATAGACGTGACCCAAGCCGCGCGTGAAGGTCACGGCCAGCGTGTTGGTGGCCGGGTCGTGGCCGATGGCCGCCACCTGGTTGCTGGTGACTGGCGCCATGGGTATGGGGGCGTACTTCTCTTCGGTGACGGCGGCGGGGGCGATGCGTTGGATGGTCATGTGGATCTCCTGGGGAATGAAAACGGCCCGCGCGTGGCGGGCCTTGGTTGCGGGGTGGTGTGGCTCAGGCCGTCTGCAGTTGTGTGACGCGCAGGGTGTGCTGGGCGATGGCTCGGCCAATCAGCGGCATGTCGCTGTCACGGTAGAAGCGGCGTGCACCCTCAACGCGTGCCGGGTGAAAACCGAGTTCTGCCAGGAAAGCAGCGTTGACGATGTAGCCAAGCTGCGTGTTGATCGCGCCGATCAGCAAATTGGCTGTGTCTGAAACCGCCGACTGCGGTGCAGCAGCCGCGCGCTGCGCAGCCCCGATCACCTGCTGTGCGTCCAGTGTGGCCACCGCCTCGGCGTGCTGCTCGCGCACCAGGCCGCCCAGGTCGGCAGCAACTGCAGGGTGCAGCGCTTCGGCCTTCGCCGCCTGCGTGATGGCCGCCTGCGCTGCACGTTCCTCGGCCGCCAGCTTCTCGCGCGCCTCACGGTCCGCGCGATCTGCTTCTTCCCTGCGGATGCGCTCGCGCTCTGCTTCCAGGCGCGTCTGCTCGGCGGCTTGGTGCTCGGCCACGCGCGCTTTCACCAGCATGGTCAAGTCCTCGGGCTGCTTGAGCACGATGGTGGCCGTGTCCGCGAACAAGAAGGCATGTGCGCTGGCCAACTCGCGCATCGTGCCCAGGTTGATCTGAATGCGGTCAGCGATGGCGCTGGCCTCGATCTTGGCGCGGGCCAGTTCATCATTCACGGCGCCGCGCAGGCTATCCACCGTGCGCTTGCCTTTGATGACACCATTGAAGTCGGCGGGCACCTGAGGCATGTAGGGCTTGCCCAGGCGGGTGTTCAGGCTGGCGATGTGCTCGCGCAGCGCGGCGATGCCACCGGCCACGATCTCGCCCCGGATTTCTTCCTTGCGCAGTGCGACCAGCTTCTCCCGCTGCAGCCGCGTCGTGCGCGCCAGCGCGCGGTAGTCGGCAAAAAAGCGGCGCATGGTGTCCACGTCAGCCAGCTGGGCCAGGGCATTGCTCTCTGCCGCTTCCAGCGCGTCCTCAGTCTGCTTGAGCGCCTTGCAGGCGGCTTCGGTGTCAGCGAATTCCTGATCGGTGCTGGGCGCCGTGGGGATGCGGTCGATGAAGTTGCGCAGCGCGGCGCCGAAGGCTGGCAGGTTGGAGACGATGGCGAGCTGGCCGTCCACGCGCACGGAGACTGCGGGCAGCGTTTCCACGGGCGCTGCCACAACCGGTGCGGGCGCGGCCTCGGGCGGAACGTAGGCGGCCAGATCAGCGGAAAACTGCTTCCACCCGGCGATCAACTGGGCCCGGCGCTCGGGCTTGGACTCGTACCAGACCCAGGCGCTGTGCGCATCCGTACCGTCGCTGGTGGCGAACATGATGCGCTTCGCACCAGACACCAGGAGCTGCTGCTCAAGCTGCCAGTAGTGGTGCGGCGCAGGCTCGCCAGCATCTGCAAGCTGGGCGGCAACCTTGTTGGACCACAGCTTGTGCTCAAAGCCAATGGTGCGGTCCATGGTCAGGCCGTCGAAGCTCGCCAGCAGGGGCAAGCCATCCACATCGCGGGTGCCCGTGATGTTGTAGAGGTCGTCATCAATCTGCGCCTCTGCGATGGGCCGGTATCCCGCCTCGGCATCGTGCCCAGCCTGGAACAAGGCCGCCTTGTGGCTGTCGATCTCGGCATCCACCAGCCGCAGCGCCTTCTGTTTGAGCAGTTCGTCGCGGGACAGGTAGGGCGACACGCTCATCATGGCGGGCGCCTCGCTGGCTGTGAAGTGCTCGGCTCGCAGAGAGTGCCATTGGTTCGTGCCTTGCTGCACGTCGTGAACGATCATGGTCATGTTGTTCCTCAAGCGGACATTTCGTCCATGCGGGTTTCGTAGATGGCGTTCAGTTCGGCCTGCTGGGCCGGGTCGGTGATGGAGCCGATCAGGTCGGCGGCCACGTTGAGTGCGTCTGCGTCCATGGCGCTGCGCAGCTGGTGCGCGACTTGGTCGAAATTCGGGCTCTGCTGTTGTTCCTGCGGCTTGAGCGCGCGGATGGCGGCTTCCTGCTCGGCGGTCAGAGCGCCCTTGCTGCGGGCGAACTTCACGATTTCCTCAACATCGGAGCCGGTGTTGACTGCTGCTTGCCACTTGGGCAGGCGGGCTTTGAACGAGTCCTCGGGCCATGTCGGCGGCGCCGCTGGCTCAACAACCTCAACCATGCCCATCTGCTTCGTGGCGGGCTGGGCCTCCACGATGCGCTCGGCTTCATCCTGGTCGTAGATGCCGCCGTATCCGAAGGCCAGACGGGCGCACTGGATCATTGCCTTATGGCGCAGCATGCGCTTCGGGTGGGTCTGCCATGGACCAGTGCCGCGTCGGCATTCGGCCATCCACTCCGTCACC
Source organism: Acidovorax sp. K2F (assembly GCF_025246485.1). Classification (NCBI taxonomy): domain Bacteria; kingdom Pseudomonadati; phylum Pseudomonadota; class Betaproteobacteria; order Burkholderiales; family Comamonadaceae; genus Acidovorax; species Acidovorax sp. K2F. The sequence goes on along the minus strand of NZ_JAOBSQ010000036.1, from coordinate 158,585 downwards.
TTGATGGGCCGCGTGCGGTCCTTGCGGTAGATGATGCAGGTGCACGCTTCGTCGTTCTGCTCGAACTCGATCCCGTCAAACTGCTGGTGCGTGTTGATGATGCGGCTCCAGCCGTCCACGCCGACCACCGGAACGATGCCGTTGTTCTTGTCCGGGAAGGCGTAGATTTCCTTGGTCCAAGGGTTCAGCATGTACTGGTTGGCGACGACCAGCAGCGCGGTCATTTGGGCATCGGATACCTGCCCCTTGAATGCAGTGGCCTTGAGCGTGTCGATCAGGTCGGCGCCGTCGCCCATGTCCAGCTTGGTTGCAAGGGTGCGTGTCAGGGTGGTGAGAGCTGTGCTCATGTTGTCCTCAGAGAAATGGTTGTTGATCCCAGGCCAGATACATGGCCAGGGCTGCGGATGTGGTCAGGAACAAGAAGATGGCGACAGCGACCCTCATGGACGCCTCCACTGCACCCATGCGCCGCGCGCATAGACGGCGCTGTAGGCCAGCGACAGGGCCAGCAGACCCCAGGCCGATGACTGCACCGCGAAGACAAGCCAGAACGGCTGCCCGCACAGGCCGACCACAGGCGCCCAGCGCCGTGCACGCGGGTTGTGGCCGGTGGCCATGTAGAGAGCGGTCAGCCCGAAGAAGGCGAGTGCGAGCTGGATCATTTGCGGCTCCCCCATACGAGCTTTGAGCACACCGGGCAGATCACGAACCAGAGCGCGCCGTCACGCGGGTCTGGCGACCACTGCACCTCGGAGTGCTTGAATTCCAGCTCGCTCTTGCAGTGGCCGCAGGTTTCGCGGTGGATCTGGTCTTGCGGCAGCTGGCCTTGTTTGATGACCTTCATGGCTGCTCCCGGTAGCAAACCAGCACATCCCCCTGCCACTCAAACGGCTTGCCTTCGCAGGCACGGCGCGCGGCGAAGTCGCGGGAGTGGTGGGCCTGCTGCAGCTGGGGTGCTGTGGGCTGTGCTCGGTCCTCGTAGGCGGTGCCCGCCACTGCGGCCATGCCGAAGGCGATCAGCGGGCCCAATGTCCAAACGATCACTACTTTCATGTGGGTTCTCCAGCGGGCTGCTTGATGTGTGAAGCAACCCAGTTGCGCATGCTCTGCCAGCGGCGCTGGGCAACGATGGCGGGGTCGATCTCTACGCGCACGGTTCGGTTGTGGCGCTCTTCGTAGTAAGGCGGTCGGAAATGGCGCGGCGGCATGGGCCCGCAGATCACCACGTCCACGTACTCATAGGTACTGGTGCCCTCGTCGTTCTCCCAAACGATTTCACGGACCATCGCGGGAGCAATTCCAAAAAGGGCGGCCACGGCGTCCCAGTCCTCCGGGTCAACGGTGGTCATGTCCAGGCCGCGCTTGGCACCCAACACGCCCAGCGTGCAGTAGTCGCCATCTGCTGTGACCAGGGACTCGCCAATCAGAGCTTTCTCCGGCATGGCATCCAGCGCGGCCAGCACCTCGCGCAGCGCTGCTTGGCCGCGCTTGCCGTTGAGGGCGCTGTTCACAGCGGCGCGCCAGCGGCCCATGGCCAGGGGATCGTCGTCGCCGTAGTCGTCGGTGTATCCGCTTCTGCTCATAGCGGGTCTCCTTGTTCAAGTGCGTCCGGGTCCAGCTCCGCGCCAATGGCGGCAGCCTCTGCCCTGAGTGCGGCCGCGCGGGTGGCCTCGTCGTTGCGGCGCTTGGTGTCGGCCTGGGCTGCCATGGATGCAGCCAGGGCATCGCGGCGGGCGCTGGTGAAGTGCGGGGCGTTGATGGGGTCGATCACGTTGCACCGCCTTTGTTCTTGAGCGTCAGCAGGTGGGCCACCAGCTCTTTCAGCGACTCCAGCGTGTGCTCGGATGTGTGGCCGTATTCCTCGGCGTTGGCCGCGTAGGCATCGATCAGAGCCATTTCGTGCGCCAACTCTGTAGGGACGATCTGCTCGTATGGCGAGGGCGGTGCTGGTGGCGCTGGCGGCAGTCGTGATGCCAATATCTGCAGAGCGGAAGGCCGCGCCGCGTCTGCGAACAATCTGGCTGCATGGAGCTTTGCTGTATTGCTCATGACCACCCCCCAATGTGCGCGTTGTGCTGCACCTGATCCACCAGGGCGCGGTGGTAGCGGCCGTCGCTGGCCTCGATGGCGGCCACCTCTGCCCAGGCCTGATTGCGCAAGCGCTGCAGCTCTTGCTCGGAGATCGGCGGCGGTGCGCCAGGGATGCGCAGCACCGGCTGCACAGTGGTGTGTACGTTTTGCATTGCGCCTCCTGGGCGGAAAAGAAAAAGCCCGCGTGGTGCGGGCTGTGTTTACGAACGTGTCGCTCTCGCGATCAACGAGCGCGCCGCGACGACGCGCGGGTGCTTCCGGTACTCGTCCATCAGTTCAGAAAAGGGGCGCTCACCTCCAGCTTTGATGAACAATTCCTCGAACTCGTCCAGCAGAAACTGCAGTTCTTCAACAAGTTCGGGTGCCTTGGCAATCAGGTTTGCGTTTGCCAGCATCTGCTCGTCGGATGTCCCACATGGCCAGGCAACAGCCGCAGCGCCTTGCCCGATCTGTGCAGCGGCTACGCCAGTGCATAGATCGCCGTTTGCCGCCTTGAAGTCGTGTCGAACGACCCATGGCCCTGGGGTGAACTTTTCAGGCATGGTTGCTCCATGAAAAAAGCCCACGCGAGGTGGGCGAACTCCTGCGCAAGGCAGGAGGGGAGGGAGAGGGTGGGCTACTTGCCGGGGGGAATCGCAGCACCGTCCAAAGTTTTGCGAAGTGGCTTTTGCCCGTATTGGTTGATGGCGCCCGGGCTACCTTCCGCATTTTTCGGGCTGCATTCCATAGGCCGCTTGGTCACAAGGACCGCGTCGCGCCGTCACAGGTCTGTCTGCCGCCTGAGCCTCGTGAGGTCCAGGGCTTTCGGTCATGCGGTCGCCATCGCATCAGTGCCAACCCGTGACGCTGATGTGATGCCCCTCTTGCGAAGGGCTCGCCGGTTACTCAATCCGGCTCCACTGTGGGAAGGGTCTGGCCCAAGCTATGACGCTCTGAGGCTGCGTGTGCGTTGTGGCGGCGTCTCCTGGCTATCGCGGGGTGGGCACTCCCGCAGCCATCGGCCAACTTGAATCCCATGCCGTCTGTCGCGCGGCTTTCGCGGCCCCTTGCCTGATGGGACAGGGGTTTGTGTGGCCGGGTTGTCCGGCTCAGTTGGGGGTCATGTGTTCTCCTTCGCAGCGCTGGGCTGCCTAGTGGTTGAGGTGCTGTCGCCCGCACCGGGTAGGGCGGCTCTTTGGTCTCACGCGGTGTGCCCTGCCGCGTCGTCGGCACCTCGCGGCGCCTTCGCTTACTCCGTGTACCCACTTCGGGGGCTGGAGACGGTTTCCCGCGCTGCGCGCTGTTGACCACTGCGCGCGGCTATTGCTCTGCTCTATGGGGAGGGTGATGTGTTGGGCGGGCCAGGGCGCGAACCCGGCAAGGTCTTACGTGGGCTTCACGTCTTCCAGCTTCTTACCTACCCGTCTCGACAACAGGTCACCGGCATGGCCTTCCTCAATGCCTGCACACACAGCCCCTACTGGTCGCTTTGCGGAGCATCCCCCGCCAGCACCTCCATCTACTCACCATGTGCCGCGCTTCTCTCAGCGCCGCCGCCCATCACATCACCCTCAGTTTTTAAGGAACCGTTTCGTGGTGACCGCCGATCCGCTCACCCTGTCGCTGCGTTTTGCTGCGATGGGTGAAATTTAGCAAAGTATTGCTAGTAATGCAAGCAAAACTTTGCTTGTTTTTTGAGTGTGGTTGTCGGCCCGTGTTTTTGCGCTATCGGAATGCAAGCGGCGCAAATCTGGTTTGCACTGCAAGCGCAAATTGCTGTTGCCTCTGCTGACAACCTATGCAACACTGTATAAAAACACAGTATTGAGACGGACAATGAAACAAGAACAGAAACGTTTGTTGGGTATGCGACTGAAGTTGGCCAGGGTGGCGGTGAGGCAGTCGCAGGGACATGTTGCAGAGGTGCTGGGCGTCACACGCCAGTCGGTTTCGGCGTGGGAAACCGGGGCCAGTTGCCCGTCTGCTACCCAGCTTGCTGAGTTGTCGGCGCTTTATTGCACTTGCGCCCACTCGCTGCTCTTTGGCGAATCGTTCCGCCCCCTGAGCATTTCTGCGCTGGTTCCTCGCGGAGTACGCGTCTAAAAAAAGCCCACCTCAGTGGGTGGGCATGTGTGTGCGCCGATCAGTCCCCGAACCGCAGCCGCCAGGCCTGGGCCACCCAATCACCATCGGGCGTTTTCTCCAGGCCGTGAACTTCCAAGGCGCCGGCCACCATATCCACGATGCGCGGCTCGAACAGGCGCTGGGGTTCGTAGCTGGCCAGGTGCAGAGCTGGCACCGTGCCGAATCGGCCCTCCAGGCGCACCACGGTCAGTTCCCCGGTGCACTCATGCATCTTGCTGGCGAACGGCCGCCTACCGCCCTTGCAGTAGAGCAGCAGGATGGTGGCTTTGACGGGGTGGGAGACTTGGAGGGGCATGGGTGTACTGTGGAAATTTACAGTACATCGCAGCCGCCAGGGGTAACGCCCGAGTCGGTCGAGTGGGCAAAATGAACCCCAAAAAAGCAATGGCCCCACCGAAGTGAGGCCCGATTTGTCGCTGCGGCGAATTGCAATCTTCTGTACGCAGAGGCCTTCTCAAGAAGGACTTAAGCCCGATGCGGCAACGCAGAGCGGGTAGATTTGTCACCTGGACGCCACAGAGGGGCTAACAACAACATTTTGAGAAATCCTTGAAATTTTCCCTGGTTGTCCATACAATAGCAATACGCCGTGACTGCGTCGATACCAGCAGGCTTGTGGAGAAATCCATAACACGGCGCCTTATTCCTATAAAGGGCCCTTGAGAGATCAAGGGCCCTTTTTGTTTACCACGTCCCCTTTGGGAATTTCACGATCCCATAGCCGAAAATCTGACCAGTGGACGAGGTCCTAATAGCCTGTGAAATCTGGTTATAAAAGCGATCGTCACCGGCCTTAAATTTCCTGAATATTGCTCCGGCCACCAAGTCTGCAAATTGAATGCCAACACTCAAATGTGACGGCGCTATGAAAAGCCCCTCGATTACGTTCTGATATTTAGAGACGTTTTCTCCGGCTGATGACATGAGTGTCGCATGCAAGTTGCGCAGCTTGTCATCATCTTGTGCGCCCCGGTTGTCGCACACCACTATGCCGTGCACAGAGTGGCCGATCATCCTCGACAAGTCTTGCAGCATGTACTGGAAGCGCTCTGTGAGTTGCTTGTATGCGAGCCAATAAATTTCATCGGCGCATGTGATATAGCCGCGATTTTGATAGCAAGCAGGGGCGTTCGCTACCACACTTATTATTTTCACGGCCTTGTATGCGGTGAGGGCCTTGTATAACTCGGTTCTTAACGCCTCTTTTTGCTCCCCACTGAGATGTGAAAGGGGCGTCTGTCTTTTTCCTTTGTCTCCGGCAAAGTAACGCCATTTGATCTCCCCATCGACCCCGTATGCTGCCTTAATTCTCTTGAGATCAGCCGCGAGTTTTACCCAGACTTCTTCCGGTATTACTACCCCGCCCAGCACAAAAAAGCCTACTTCAGTGGCGTTCCCCGGATTTGGGGCAGTACCGGATTCATCAATGAACAAAAGCTGCACCAAACCTCCATAAATTAATGATGTAAAAACTACTCATCCACCGCGAATTGCGTAGTTCGGTGAGCTTTACAGCTTCTGGGCGTCGCGCCTCAGTTGAGCCGCTTGCAGGAGCCGTCCACGCATTCGAAGCTCATGGTCTGCCTGTTTGAGCAGTAGACCGAGAAGAGCCTGGATGCTCCGATCACTCCTGTCTGGCTTGCAGCGGGGTCATCGCTGCAACTGGCCTGCTTAGCTGCTTCCTCGACCGCCACTACGTTTTGATCTTTGGCCGAATCCGGTTTTGCCGGAGCGTCCAGTTTCTTCCCGTATGCCTTCGCTGCCGCTTCTGCCTTTTCCTTTGCGATGCGCCAGATTTCTGCCCGTGCTGACTGCACCGGAAGTCCACGCTCCAAACCCCAAATGTCAGATTTCCCGGTCGCCAGGCTGTACTTGGAGACGAGCCAGTCCAGCCCATTCATGGATACCGGCAGGCCGCCGGCGTAGGCAATGTCATTGCCTCTGCGTGCGTAGAACGAAATGGAGCGCTCCCATAGGGCGCCAGCGTCGCTGTACGCCTCGACAGCTGATTCAAACAGCTTCGCGGAGGCGGCGCCTGCCTCACCTGCGTCCTGCTTGAAAGTGGCGACGGCCTTTGCGAGATCCAGCACTGCGAGCTGGTAGTTGTTGTACGAAATGCCTGCGTTCAGGCTTGCTTCCATGCCAGCGAATGCGCGATTGACGGCGTTCAGTGGCTGCGTCTGCGCATTGGCCCCGCCGGCCCCAATCGCAGCTTTTAGACATTCGAGGCGCCTGTCTGCGTCTGTAATGGAGTTGCAGGCCTCAATCAGAACGAAAGGCGCTTGGGCATGGGCGCTCGCCGACAGCGCGAGCGCCAGGACGGCAAAAATCTTCTTCACTTGTGTCTCCTGATGACTGGGTGTCAGTGCCCAGCATCGACCGAACGTTTTTGCTTTGCTGGGTTTTTTGGTTTGGGCGATGGAGAAATCGCCGGTGGCGGCGGGATATTAGGAAACGGATCTGCAGCAGTGGCTTTTCCAGACTTGCTGCGAGCAGTGTTCGCCAGGCCGTTGACCATTGCTAGTACGGTATCGCGCTCCCCAGGAGGCAGGTCGCGAAACAGGGCCAGCAGCTGCCGTTCCAGCTCGTTTCCTACCCGCGTCTCTTTGGCCTCTTGTGGCTGCAATAGCTCCCAGGCCTGAATCCCGAAAGCCTGCGCCAGTTGCTCAACTTCGGTGAGCTTCGCCGAGCCTGCCTTTCCATCCTTGCCTGGGATTCGATCTTCTGGACGTAAGTACAGGCTGATCGTGGTCTGTTTAACCCCGCTTCTGGCCTCTAGGGCCTTCTGCTTCAGGTCAGCCTCTTCCATAAGGCGGCGCAGGTTGTCCGCGAGTGTTTGATTTGCAGGGCTGACGTTCATTTGCTGAGTCTGCATAGTATTGCTAGCAAAGTGTTGCTTGCATGTTTAGCAATAGATTGCTAGGATGGCGCATGTCCAAAAACTTTGACACCTCCATCAAGGCCCAACTCGTACTCCGGCGCGGTGAGTGGCTGGAGATCGCGACCAAGGCCGGCGTGAGCCATTCGTGGATTTCCAAGTTCGTGAATGGACACATCCCCAACCCCGGATACGCAACCCTGCTGAAGCTTTCGGAAGCGCTGGGCCCACAACGCCGCGCGCCATCGAAGCAAGCCGCTGCGGTCTGAACCACCAACCCAACCCAAATACCCCAGGAGCCACCATGTACGCCGACCCGGCCCTCATCCGCAAGAACTTCGTGAAGTTGTCGCTCAGTGACCGCGAGGCCGCGCTGATTGATGCCATGTGCGCTTACACGGGCGAGCAGAAAGCGACGCTCCTGCGTGACATGGTTTTGAAGCAGGCAGAAATGGTGTTGCATAGCGCCAATTCTGCGTTTCCTGCTACAGAAATGCGATCCACTAACTCGGGACTTTTGGCGGCCTAAAAAGTGGCTGCAAGGCGGCTTTGCCGTCGCTGCAATGTCACTTTTGAGTAACTCCTTTTGAACTTCCCATGCACCAAAAAGAGCAGGAAGTAGCGCTGACAGACCGCGAATTGAACGTGGTCGAGCAGGTAGCAAGGGAGCGCGGAATCACTACCGATGAAGCCTCTACGCAGCTTGCACAGGAAGCACTAGCTCAGCGTTTCCGACGCCACCTGGGCCGCGCCCCAGCAGCCGTCTACCCAATCAAGCGAGCCAAGCCATGAACGCCTTCACCTCCGTTCGCCCACGCGGCCCCGATCTGGAAATCCCCGCAGCCGCACCCCGCAAGACCAACCACAGCCGCGCACCCATTGAGGGCAATGTGCAGCAGGCCTTGGATCGCAACGGCCGCCGCACGGTGAGCCTGGAACGCAAGACCAAGGGCGGCATCACCCTGGAGAAGCGCCCGGCCAGCGCCGCTACCTTGGCGAAGCAGGCGCGCGCGGCCAGCGGTGGAGGTGCCGAGTGATGCGCACCAGTCAGCAAGACCTTTTTGGCGCGGCCCCCGCTCCGCGCAACTTCGACCAGGAGGCATTGGGCTTCCTGATCGCCTATGCACGCAAGCACAAGGGCCACCCATTCAGCGCCGAGCACGTCACGCTGGCCGCCCAGGAGAAGGGCATTGCGCCTGACGACCTACGCGCATGGGGCGCTGTGTTCACCCAGGCCGCGCGCGACCGGCACATCCGCCGCAGCGAGGTTCTTTTCCCGCGCTCGATGGGCAATGGCTCGCTCGCGCCGGGGTGGATTGCTGCATGAACTTCTACAAGCGCTACCCAGCCGACTACGGACGGAAGACCGCTCGCCTGACGCTGGCACAACACGGCGCCTACACGCTGCTGCTGGACGAGATCTATTCGACTGAGGCCCCATTGCCGGGTCCGTTCGATGAGCTGTACCGCATCTGCCGCGCCATGTCCAAGCCAGAGCAAGAAGCCGTGCGCGTGATTGCCGAACTGTTCTTCCCCCTGGGTGATGACGGCCTGCGCCGGAACCAGCGGGCCACCGAGGAAATAACCGAAGCGGCCCCTGCAATTGAAGCCGCCAGGTTGAACGGGAAAAAAGGTGGAAGGCCTCGAAAAGAAACCCAGCAGAAACCCACTGGGTTTTTCGAGGGTAACCAAGACGGAACCCAAACCGAACCCGGGACGAAAGCTCCTCATAGCTCAGATAACTGTTCTTCACTACGTTCAGAACAGTCATGTGCCAAGCCGAGCGGATACAGCGTCGATTTTGAGCAGGCATGGATGGCCTACCCGAGCCGCACTGGCCACTCGAAGGCCGAGGCGTTCAAGGCCTGGAAAGCGCGGATCGCCGATGGCGAGGCGGTGGAAACCATCCTGCAGGGCGTCAACCGCTACGCCGCCTACTGCGAGGCGAACCACACCGAGCCACGTTTCGTGAAGCACGCCGCCACGTTCTTCGGGCCTGACCGGCACTACCTGAACGACTGGACTGTGCAGCAACGCGCCGCAGCGCCGCAGGCCTTTCAGTCCGCAAACAACACCCGCTACGCGGCAGCCGCCGCAACGATCTACGACGGAGTGAACCTGTGAACGATGTTGCAACCCTGGCCCATGAGGCCGTGCGCGAAGCTGCCAGCCAGCCGCGCGCCAAGCGCGAGGCGTCTCCGACTGTCCGCAAGCTGTTTGTCCTGCTGCACGGCGCTTACGGCAGCCTGTTCCTGTCAAAGTACGCGACCGGCGAAAAGAGCGAGGCTGGCGGTGACAAGGGTGTGGCTGCTGCCATGCTGGTGTGGGATGCCGCACTTTCTCGCTTCACCCCCGATGTGATCGAGGCTGGGGCCAAGCGCCTGATGGCGGAATCCCCAGAATTCGCTCCGAACCTGCCGCAGTTGGAGAAGGTTTGCGAGGCCATCACGCCACGCAAGACCTACGCCGAGGAGGCCGGTTTGCCACGCCTGCCAGCACCAGCGCCAGCCGAGCCCATGAAGGTCAGCTTCGATATGCGCGGCGATGGCAAGGACTGGGCCCGCCGCATCCTGGCCCGCAACGAGGCAGGCGACAAGATCCGCCCCTACACCCTGCTGTCGGCCCGTCAGGCGTTGGGCATGGAGGGGCGCATGTCATGGCAATGACCCGCGCCGAAGCCCTCCGCAAGCTGCTCGCCTTGGGCGGCCTGTACCGCGACGAAATCTTTACCGCCATGGGTGGCAGCCCGCTAGAGGTATCCGACGCGATCACCGAGCTGCGCCGCGCTGGTGAGTTGCAACCGGTGCGAGAGGGTTGGATTCGACAGGTGTACCGCCTGACAGACGAGGCCCGCGCCCGAGCATTTGGGGGCGTGAATGCATGAACTGCCACTGCTGCAACGATGCGCGCGTGGAGCCGAAACACCACCGTTTTTTTGCCGATGGCTGCCTGCATTGCGCAGCCCGGCGCATCCAGTACCTGCAGCGCACGTTGCGCCTGGGCGAGTCGGCCACCAAGGAGCGGTGCCGCGCCGCGCTGGCGCAAGCGATGGCCTTGGGCCTGCCCGAGCTGGAAATCCGGCGCATGGCGAAGTTGCCGGAGCCAAGGAGCGGGAGGCGTGTGCGAAGGTTGCCATGGAGTTTCGGCGCGGCGATGGCGACCCGGTATGCGGTGAGGTGGCTGCAGCCATCCGCGCCCGAGGCACGAAGGAGGGCGCATGACCACGCTGCAGCTCACTCTGCCGTGGCCGCCCAAGGAGCTGAGCCCGAACGCGCGCCAGCACTGGGGCGCACTTTCGCGCGCCAAGAAGGCCTACCGCGCCGCCTGCGCCTGGACCGCGAAAGAGCAGGGCGCCAAGCGCATCGAGGCCGAGCGACTGCACCTGACCATCACGTTCGTGCCGCCCAACCGCCGCGCGCATGACTTGGACAACTGTTTGGCGCGCATGAAGTCCGGCCTGGATGGTTTGGCCGATGTGCTGGGAGTCGATGACAAGCACTGGCAGCTGACTCCCATCAAGTCGGATGAGGTGGGTGGATTCGTGCGGGTGGAGGTGCGCGATGCGCTGCGCGTTCTGTAACCGCCCCATGCTGGCCGCCGCTGTGTTTGTTGGCGCCATGCCCATCGGCCCCACCTGCGCACGCAAGGCGGGATTGCTGGAGTTGGCGCGCAAGAAGGCGGGGGCGCTGCGCCTGGCCCGGCCGAGCATCGGGCAGCGCCGCGCGGACCCGCAGACCCTGGACCTGTTCGCGGAGGTGGAGCATGTCTGAGCCCGTGGACCCACAACGCGCCGTCGATTTCCTGATCGAGCACTCGCGCCAGTACGCCCAGGCCAAGGCCGACCGCGTGCACCTGGAGCACTTCCGCAAAAGCAAGAAGGCGCTGCTGATGAACGCCAGCCCGGAGAAGGCCGTGGCAGCGCGCGAGCAGTTCGCCTACAGCCACCCCGAATACATCGCGCTGCTGGAAGGCCTGCGTGAGGCCGTGCGCGTGGAGGAGGCGCTGCGTTGGCGCCTCACCGCCGCCCAGCTACGGGTGGAAGTGTGGCGCAGCGAGAACGCCAATAACCGCCGCCTGGAAGGAGCCACCCGGTGAAGCCAGCAACCCAATTTCAAAAGATGCGGGAGCGCCGCATCGAGCGCGAAAGACTGGCACGCGAGCTTGCGCGTGCAGAGGCTGCACTCGACCAGCGGTTGTGCGAAAGCAATCTGAACTGTTTGCTCCAGCTGGTGAAGCCACAGCACCCCCGGGCGAGCAACTACCAGGAGTGCATTAAGGCATTTGCAGCTATGCGGCTGCCGATGCGCCCGGAGTGGAGCAACAGGATATGAAGCGATCCGCCCCACTCACGCGCGCGGTATTCAAGTCTCGCGCACTGGGACCGACCATCGGCCTGTGCCGCGACCAGCGCCTGGAGGAACGCGCAGCGCGTGCGCTGGCATCAGCCACGCCCCGCGCATCCGTGATGGCATGCGCTACCGCCTACGCCGCGCCCATCGCCAAGGAGTGCGCAGCGACCAGCGAAGCCTACCGCCGCGCTGTGGCCAGTCTGCCGTGCGCAGCCTGCGGGATCTACGGCTACAGCCAGCACGCCCACGGCAACGAGGGCAAGGGACTGGGCCTCAAAACTGACGACCGCACCGGCGTGCCGCTGTGCTGCGCCCGCCCCGGCGAGGAAGGCTGTCACATCAAGTTCGACCAGTACCGCCTGCTGCCCGGTGGCCGTGATGCCCACCGCGAGGCTATGCGGACATGGGGCGCGCAGACGAGAGCCATGGTGCACAGCCTGGGCCTGTGGCCCAAGAACCTGCCGCCATGGCCGGGTGACAAATCCGATCGCACCCCCGGAATTTCTAAGCAAATCGGCAGCTAGCGTCCGCAAATACTGCGCAGCAAGCTATCAATACAGGAGTGAATATGCCACGCAATCCACAGAACCCGCGCCTGAGCAATGGGGAGCGCATCCGCGAAGTGTGCGAAATCACGGAGCGCTTGGGCAAGGCTACATCGCCCATGGTTCGTGTGCGAATGGTTGGCCCGCAGACCACCAGCAACGCCGCGAAATACTGCAGCCGTGCCGCCTACCAGGGGCTGCTGATCGCTGACCGCACGGTGCACCCCGTTCTTTATCAAGCTGCCCCCGACTGGCGCGACCGGTTTGCAGCGCGAAGCGTAAAGCCAGAGCCCATTGAGGATGACGACGAGGTGCTGCTGAAACCCCGCTACACCGGCGACGAGGTGCTGGCCATGGCCCGAACCGTGCCAAGCAGCGTGTGGCAGCTGGGCGCACGCGCGATGGGCGCGTAGAAAAAAGAAAGCCCGCACATGGCGGGCCTTCCCGATCTTTCGACCTGAGCAATCGAATGATACAGCGGAGAGCCACCATGTCCACACAGCCACAACAAATCAGCCCTGGCGGTCTTCTTGCCAACGAAGACCCGACGAAGCGCGACCGCTTTGCGAATGGTCACTTGATCTGGCAGACCATCCTCGAACTGCGCAACACGGGGCGCCGCATCAACCGCCGCGCCCTGGCCGATCTGACAGGCCTCAAGCCGGGCGTGGTGGATGACCATGTAGAGCGCTGGATCGAAAAGGACCAGCTGCGCCGCGCGGGGAATGGCGAGCTGGAGGTGATCGAGCAATTCCCAGCAACGCGGCCTATCAGCACCACGGACCTACCAGACGGAATGGTGAAGCTGGAGGTGGGTAGCGACTACCTGGAGTTGACCCCAGCCGAGGCACGAACGATGGCCCGGATGCTCTACGGGCGCTTGCATGAACTTGCCCAGGCCGAAAGCTCCAACAAGGCGGTGGTGCTGTGCCACGAGCTGGCCCGCGAACTGAAAGAAGCACGCAGGCAAATCAAGGCCCTGCAATCCAACGCGCAGGCAACGGATGTAGAGGCCAAGCAGCTGGTGCTGCTGGCGTGATACCGCGCCATCCGCACTTCCCCCCACTCAGGTTAGACGCCCCGCCCAGCGCCCGGAACACTCCGGGCCCATGGCATCAACCCCCGCGCCCAAGAAGGCGCCCCCCAAGAAGCCCCCAGCCAAGAAGCCCGCTGCGCGTAAGAGTGCCGCGGGCATTGGTGCGTCTGTGAAGCCTCCAAAGAAGCTGGGCGCGCCGAGCACGTACACCCCCGAGTTGGCTGCAGCAATTTGCGAGCACATCGCCGCGGGGAAATCGCTGCGCACGATTGCCGCACTGGATGGAATGCCAGCACAAAGCACGATCATGGTGTGGCTGGATGGGAAACACCCAGACTTCACGGAGCAATATGCGCGCGCGCGCGAGGCCCAAGCAGACAAGCTGGCCGAGGAAATCCTGTCTATTGCCGATGATGGCCGCAGCGACACCTACATCGACGCCGAAGGAAACACCAAAAGCGACCCTGAGGTGATCCAGCGATCCAAGCTGCGCGTGGAAGCCCGCAAGTGGCTGGCCAGCAAGATGGCGCCCAAGAAGTACGGCGACAAGATCCAGGCCGAGCACACAGGCGCCGATGGTGGCGCTATCCAGGTTGCCAGCACCGTCACCTTTGTGCGCCCGCCAGTGCGCGATGAGGACGACGAATGAGCGACCTGAGCATCGCCCTGCACCTAACCCTGCCCGAGAAGCTGGCGCCGCTGTACGAGCCGCGCCGGTACAAGGTCATGCACGGCGGCCGAGGTGGCGGCAAGTCGCATGGTGTGGCCCAGGTGCTGTTGGAGACTGGATCGCGCCAGCCGCTGCGCATTTTGTGCGCCCGGGAAATCCAGAAATCCATGCGCGATTCGGTGCACCGGTTGCTCAAGGACTACATCGTCAAGCTGGGCCTCACGGCCTTTTATGAGGTGTTGGACACTGAAATACGCGGCAAGAACGGCACGCTGTTCCTGTTCGCTGGACTGCAGAGCCACACGGTTGACTCCATCAAGTCGTTTGAGGGTGTGGATCGGGTGTGGATTGAGGAAGCCCACGCCATCAGCAAAAAGAGCCTGGACACGCTGATACCCACGATCCGCAAGGAAGGCTCAGAGATATGGATGACGCTGAACCCAGACATGGCCACGGACGAGGTGTACGAGCGCTTCATTGCAACACCCAGCCCTGACACCTGGGTGTGCGAGGTCAACTGGCGCGACAACCCATGGTTCCCCGAAGTACTGAATGACGAGCGGCTGAAAGCCAAGCGCGCGATGCTCAAAGAGGACTACGAGCACATTTGGGAGGGCAAGGCGCGCATGGTGGCCGAGGGCGCGATCTATCGCTACGAGATTGACGCCCTATACACGGACGGGCGGGTTTGCCCAGTTCCCTATGACCCACTGCTACCCGTGCACACCGTATGGGACTTGGGCTGGAACGACGCCATGACGATCATCATGGTGCAGCGCGGACCGCAGGACGTTCGCATCCTGGACTACATCGAGGACAGCAACCGCACGCTGGATTGGTATGTGGCCCAGCTGGCCAAGCGCCCGTACCGCTGGGGTACAGACTTCATCCCCCACGATGGCAGAACGCGCAACTTTCAGACAGGCAAGAGCACCGAGGAACTGCTGAGAGCCATGGGCCGCGCACCCCTGGTGCTGGCCCAGACCAGCGTGGAAGAAGGAATCAAAGCCGCGCGCATGGCTTTCCCGCGATGCTATTTTGATAGCAAGAAAACCCAGCGGCTGCTGGAGTGCCTTAAGCGCTACCGCCGCGACATTCACACCAAGACCGGCGAGCCGACCGTGCCGCTCCACGACGAGTACAGCCACGGCGCCGATGCTTTTCGGTATCTAGGCCAGTCTGTGGAGCGCATGAATACCCGGACAGACAGCTATGAACCCCCAGAACCCCCAGATTGGCGGACCTGACATGACAACCTACACCACCCCATCTGAGCAACCCGCAGGCCAAAAAGGCGGGATTGAGCTGGACGAGTTCACCCGCTACTTGCACGAAATCATGAACCAGCCCGCCTGGCGCTCGCGTGCCGACCGGGAAATGGACTATGTGGACGGCAACCAGCTGGACGCCGAAGTCCTGCAGCGCCAGCGAGCACTGGGCATGCCACCGGCCATCGAGCCGCTGATCGGTCCTGCCATCGAGGCGGTGCTAGGGCTGGAGGCAAAGACGCGCACCGACTGGCGCCTAAGTGCTGACCACCCAGGGAAAGAGGGCGATGAAGTCGCCGCCGCCCTGAACTACAAGCTCAATCAGGCCGAGCGGCAGAGCAAGGCAGATGCAGCCTGCACAGCCGCGTTCCGCACCCAAGTGTGCGTTGGCATCGGTTGGGTGGAAGTGGCGCGCGAGAGCGACCCGTTCAAATACCCATACCGTGCGACGGTCGTGCATCGCAATGAAATCTACTGGGATCACTTAAGCGTAGCTCAGGACATGAGCGATGCTCGCTACCTGCTGCGCCGCCGCTGGACCGACATTGAGCAGGCGGTCCTGAAGTTCCCCCAGCATGCCGATCTGCTGCGGTTGTGCATGGGGCGTTGGACCGACCGCTCCGACCTGACCATGGACGGGTCATCGAGCACCGGCCTGGCCATGAATCTTTTGGATGAGCGCGGCTGGAGCATCGAGGAGCAGCAGTGGCGCGACTCCGAGACAGGCCGGGTGTGTCTGTACGAGCTTTGGTATCGCCGCTGGGTCAATGTGACGGTGCTCAAGAGCAAGGATGGCCGCGTGGTGGAGTATGACAAGGCCAATCCTGCCCATGACATGCTGCTCGCTACCGGAGCAGTGAAGCCTGTGCGCGCCGTGATGCCGCGCATGTTCGTGAGCTTTTGGGCTGGACCGCACAAGCTGCACGATGGCCCGACTCCGTACACGCACCACGATTTCCCCTATGTGCCATTTTGGGGACACCGCGAGGACCGCACAGGCATCCCGTTTGGCCGGGTCCGTGGCATGGTGTACCTGCAAGACAACGTGAACGCGACCACCAGCAAGATCCGCTGGGGCTTGGGCGCAACCCGCACGGAGCGCACCAAGGGCGCTGTGGCCATGAGTGATGCCCAGTTCCGGCAGCAGGTGTCGCGGGTTGATGCGGACATTGTTCTGGACGCGGACCACATGGCCCGCCAAGGCGCACGGTTTGAGGTCATCCGCGATTTCCAACTGAACGAGCAGCAGTACAAGATGCTGCAAGACTCGCGCATCGGCATTGAGCGCGCAAGTGGTATCAGCTCTGGTTTCATGGGGCAGAAGGGCACCGCTACCAGCGGACTGCAGGAGCAGACCCAGATTGAGCAGGCCACCCAGACCCTGGCCGCGCTGATGGACAACTTCAAGCAGGCGCGAACCAAAGTTGGCGAGTTGCTGCTGTCACTCATTATTGAGGACATGCAGGACGAGGAAACCATGGTTATCCCAGGCAATGCGATCCGCGAGGACCGTCAGATCGCCCTGAACCAGCCCGCATTCGACCCAGTGGCACAGATCCACTACCGCACGAACGATGTGCAGCGCACCCGGCTCAAAGTGGCCTTGGACGATGTTCCAGCCTCCAGTAGCTTCCGCGCGCAACAGTTGAACGCGATGAGCGAAGCCTTCAAGTCAATGCCGCAGAACATGCAAGTAGTGGCACTGCCGCACATGCTGGCGCTGATGGACATTCCCGAGAAGGAGGAAATCGTCAAGGCGGTACGCGCTGCAGCCCAACAGTCCACGCCAGAGCAGATCCAGCAGCAGATCGACCAGGCTGTGCAGGAGGCGCTGACCAAAGCCCAGGTGGAGCTGAAGGCGCGCGAGGTAGCGATCAAAGAACGCAAGGCAGACTCGGAGACGCGAGAAATCGACGCCCGCAGTGTGCAAATCGGTGTGCAGGCCGCTTACTCTGCAATGCAGGCTGGCGCGCAGATTGCCCAGATGCCGCAGATCGCGCCCGTAGCCGATGCCGTGATGCAAGGCGCAGGCTACATCAAGCCTGCGCGCGGCGACGACCCGAACTTCCCCACCGCCCAGGTGCCCGTGGCTGTACCGCCAGACGGTGCAATGCCGCAGGTTCAGCAGAACACCAGCCCCGTTTTCCCACCCGTGCCCGATGACGGCACATCCCCGATGGCTGGCATTGAGACGCCCACCGTGACCGACAACATGCCCGCCTGAGAACAGAAACCGCCCGAGAGAACCGCCCACCGAGGCGGTTTTTTCATGCCCGCTCCAAAGTTCCCCCCCAGTCCGGTTTCTCCAAGATCGCGCGTATAGGCAAAGTCCACCCAAGCCCCCCGCCGTGAAGCGCCGGGCGAACCCGCAACGCCGTGAGGCGTCGCATTTCCCAAAGCTGGAGATGGACCAGCGCAGCCTACGGGCTGTGCGGCCTGTCGAATGCGCAACCCTTTGGTGCGGCTCCGATAAGCCGCAGGGACGCAATGACTACTCAAAGCGAGTTTTTCCTAGAGCACGCAGTCAACGGTGAACTGACCGACGCACAAATGCTGCAGATGATGAATCTGCCCGAGGGCGATACCAGCGCACTGCTGGAAGGTGGCATGCCCGATGCCGCAGCAAAAGCCGAGGCCACGCCAGACGACGCGCAAGGCAAGCAGAGCGAAACGAAAACAGAAGCGACAACGCCAGAACCCGACCCCACAAAGGCCGTGGTGCTCGCAAAGGACGGTGTTCACACCATCCCATTCGAGAAGTTGGCCGAGGCGCGCGAGGCTGAAAAGCATTGGAGAGCGCAGGCAGAAGCCGCAGCCGCCGAGTTGGCCGCCCTCAAGGCAGCCGCACAGCAGCGGGCAGACGCTGGTGATGCCCCTACCGCAACCGACCGCCAGGTAGCTGCCGCAGAGGCTGCGATTGACGCCGGTGTGGACCCAGCCATCTTTGGGGATTTTTCCGAAGAAGGTATTGCAAAGGGCATCCAGACGCTGATGCAGCAACAGGCACAAACCATCAACGCCGCCGTTGAAAAACGGCTGTCGCAGGTGTTAGGCCCACTGGTGCAGCAGCAGACCGTGAGTGCCACTGAGGCGCACATGAGCGCGATCTACGCAGCCCATCCCGACGCTGACTCCATTGCAGAAAGCAAGGAGCTGGCCGATTGGATTGAGCGGCAACCGAGCTTTGCACGGGCTGGCTATCAAGCCGTCCTGCAGCAGGGTTCAACCGCCCAAATCATCGAGTTTTTCGACACGTTCAAGCAAGCCACGGGAATGACTGCCCAGCAACCCACGAACGGGAAACCGGACGTGGCAGCCGCTGCGCAAGCAGCACTTGCCAAGGCCAAGGCGACCGTGCCCACGAGTCTGTCGGAGATCCCGGCTGGATCGAAAGCACACCACGACGAGGCCCAGGCATTGATGGAAATGAGCGACAGCAGCGCACTGACGAGCTTCATGGGCAAGAGCCCGGAGCAGATCAGGGCCTTGCTGGAGAGGGCTCTTTGAGCTTGTTGTTTTTGAAGTCGGCAGCGCTGTGAAGCGCAGCCCCATCCCACACGAAGGAGTTAGCCATGGCGACGAACATCCCATACGGCAGCCCGGTTGCCAACAAACTGCAATCGGCTGGCCTGTTTGCTGCAAACATGCAGCGCAATACCACCATCAACCGTCTGACGGGCAAGTTCCCGCAGCAGGCCCAGACGGAAAGCATGATCCGTCAGCAGACCAGCACGAACATGCCAATCGTGCGCTGCATGGACTTGCAGAAGATGGCGGGCGATGAGGTCACTTTTGACCTGGTGAACCACCTTGGCGGCAAGCCCATCATGGGTGCGCGCAACGCCGAAGGCTACGGCAAGGCCATGTCTTTCTCGCAAGACAAGCTGCGCATTAACCAGGCTCGCTACCCCATCAGCGCTGGCGACACGATGACCCAGCAGCGCACGCCCCATGAGCTGCGCAAGCTGGCCCGCACGCTGGGCGAGGCCTACATGAACCGCCTGCAGGATCAGCTGTCGCTGGTGCACATGGCCGGTGCGCGTGGCTTCCACAACAACGTGGAATGGGCGGTGCCCCTGGCGAGCGACCCCGATTTCTCCGAAATCCTGGTCAACCCCGTCAAGGCGCCTTCCAAGAACCGCCACTTCCTGAGCACCGGCTCGGGCTTGGAGCGTGTGAGCGCCGCTGGCAACGAAATTGCGTTGGCTACCACCGACGTGTTCAATGCCGACCTGGTGGACGCCCTGCGCTCGCACCTGGACACGATGCCGCTGCCCCCTCCCGCTGTCGAGTTCGACGGCGACAAGCTGGCGGCCGACGCGCCCCTGCGTGTGCTGATGGTGTCTGCCGAGCAGTACGCCGCCTTCACCCAGACCACGGGCTACCGCACCTACCTGGCCAACGCCATCGCGCGCGGCCAGCAGGCGGGCAATCACCCCCTGTTCATGGGCGGCGACACGGCGCTGTGGAACGGCATTCTGCTGGTCAAGATGCCTAAGCCCATCCGCTTCTACGCGGGCAACGCCATCAACTGGTGCGGTTCGTACACCAGCGAGTCGGAAACCACGACCGACCTGGTGCCCGCATCGTTTGGCACGACCTACGCTGTGGACCGCGCCATCCTGCTGGGTGGCCAGGCTCTGGCCGAGGCCTGGGGCAAGCACCGCCAGACCGGTAACCCGTTCTTCTGGAGTGAGAAGGAACTGGACCACGGCGACAAGCTGGAACTGCTGGTTGGCGCCATCAATGGCCGCTCCAAGGTGCGCTTTGAAGTGGACCACGGCAACGAAAAGCAGATCACCGACCACGGCATCATCGCCATCGACACGGTGGTGAAGCTGGGCGTTGCAGGCTAATAGGGCAGGGCTGGGGCAACCCGGCCCGCTCTCCATTTTTCAGGAGTAACGGACATGGCCACCATCACCAAAAACGCTCTCAAGGACGAGAAGCAATCCACCGGCACCCCCTACGGCACTGCCACCACCCTGCATTACCAGCTCGCCACCAACAGCACCGGCGCTGTGGTGGGCGCGGATGTGACCACTGCGGTCACTTCTGGCTCTGTGGTCCGCATGGGCATCTTGCCTGCGGGCATGCGCCTGGACGACGGCAAGGCGATTGTCTCGACCGGCTGGACCGCCACCATCACCGCCAAGCTGGGCTTTGCCTACGTGGATGGCGTGGACAGCACGGCGGTGCCGCAGGACGACGACTACTTTGGCGCGGGCATCACCATTGCCACTGCAGGCCGCTATGCAGCCTCCAACACGGCGGTGCGCCCCGTGGTTCTGCCCAAGGATGCCTACCTCATCCTGACCACGGCAGTGGCCGACAACGCCAAGGCCTCCCAGACCGATGTGCTGGTCAACGTGACCAATGTTGGCGTGGCCTAACAGCCCAACGCGGGGGCTTCGGCCCCTGCCCATTTTTCTGGAGTGAATCCAATGGCCCGACCCAAGAGCGCCCAGGCAATCGCTGCCCCGGCGCAGGACAAACAGCCCAAGGCAATCGCTGCCCCGGCGCAGGCTTCGGTGCAGGTTCCGGCAGGGTTCACGCCGGTCAAGTACGTTTTCCGCCGCAAGGCGCACACCGATGCCCTGTACGGCACGCGCATTGTCTGGGACAGCCCAGGCGACGTGCGACTGGTGCCAGAGGATGTAGCCGCGATGATGCTAGCCCGCAATCCTGATGTGTACCAGCTTGGCGAATATGCTGGTGAGGACGCGCCCGCCGTGGCCGCCAAGCCCACCGCGCCCGATGACGTCGCCCGCCAAGAGCTGGATATGCTGATCCAGACCATGGACAAAGAGGCTTTGGAGGGCTACGCAAAGACCCACTTCGGGCAGGACTTGGACCGCCGCAAGAGTGTGGAAACCCTGCGCCAGCAAGTGGCGATGCTGGTTGACCAGTTCGGTGCCCCATGAACCTGGAGCAGCTGATCGCTCAGTTCCGCATTGATGCGGATGACCTGGTGACGAACCCGCCATTGTGGAAAGACGAGTGGATCGCGGCATGGCTCACCGAGGCCCAGGCCGAGGCCACCATCCGTGGCCGCCTGCTGTACGAAGCTGCCGACCCTGCCATTTGTGAGATCGCTGTGACGGCCGGCGTGGCCACCTACCCGCTGCACAAGTCGCTGTACGAGTTGGCGCACCTGCGTTTCAAGCCCACCGGCTCCACCCAATCCGAGCCCGTCCACCTCAAGGCGCGCGAGGAGATGGACCGCATTCGCCCCGGCTGGCGTGACCGCACCAGCACCCAGCCGTACTTTGCGATTCAGGATGACACGCGCATCACGCTGGTGGACCGCCCGGCCGTTGCTGGCACGCTGTATGTGGAAGGCTACCGGGTGCCGCTGCGCGCCCTGGCCAACGACAACGACAAGCCCGAGATCAACGAGGCGCACCACCGCTACCTGGTGCACTGGGCGCTGCACCGCGCATTCAGCAAGCCCGATGCGGATTCCGCCGACCCGGCACGCGCGGCCAAAGCAGAGACGCAATTCACCGCGTACTTTGGGCCGCCTCCCGACGCAGACCTGCGCCGCAGCACGCGCCACGACGAAACCCAGACGAACAAGATTTTCTGGCCCTGACTTCCCCCCCAGTCAGGTTTTCGCAAAAGGCCATGCCACGGAATCATCGGCGGCATGGAGCGCTACACCGCCATCGTTTTGTCCGCAAAACCCGTCACCCTGGAGATCCCGGGTGTGGTGGTGTTGGCGAGCGTGCAGAAAATCACGACGGTGGCACAGTTGTACGACCTGCGCCTGGCTGTTCTGGATCGCGTCGGCACCGAGTTCTGTTTCTACCTGGACGACGACGACGAGCTGCCCACCGACTACCTGAGCGTGCTCGATGAGTGCGCAGCACAGGGCCAGCCGCTGGTCTACACCGACGAGCTGATCCGTTATCAGGGCAAAGAGTCGGTGCGCAAGTCTGCCCCGTATAGCGCCGACGCACACAAGGCCCGTCCCATGCTGGTGCATCACCTGGCGCTGATGCGCACCCAGTACGCCGTGCAGGCGGCCCGGCGCCTTCCGCGCGGTGATTTTTCTGTGGAGCAGCCGCTGTTTATGGAGCTCGCCAAAGGTGGGGCTGCCTATGTGCCGCGTGTTGGTTACGTTTGGAACCGCTCTACCTCCGGCATCAGTCACTGGCCGCAGATGGTCGCCGCCCAGGTACGCGCCAAGCGGTGGTGCAACGGGGGTGCTCTATGACGACCGCCATTGCATGGGGCACCCCCTACTACGTCGGCGGGCAGCCGGGGACATCCCCGTACACAGCAGGTAACGCAGGGTCCGCCGTCGACGTTGCTTTCATCTACGAGAGCTTCAGTATAGGGCTTGTAGGCGGTCTGAGCGATGGGGTGGTGACGGTGGAGCACACCTACGCCCCTGCGGGCGGCGGGGACGAAATCCTCCTCGAAGTGTTCTATCTCGACGCGGGGATCGACTACAGCCCGACGTATGCGGTGAACACAGTCACTGGAAACCGCGACGGCATCCACAAATTCACCGCTATCGAGGGCGGCGTCACGCTACCCACCGTACTGCTGCTTGCTCTCACGCCTGATGGTAATCCGAGCGATGACTACTACGGCGCGGCAGCCTGGTACGAGCAAACCACTGAGCCCGTTGCGCAGTTCTGGACGCGCTTTGTGAACACCCGGGAGGTCATCTGATGGCCAACAAGCTCCCGACCATCGGCCCCTTCCCCGCAGGCGTCAACAACCGCCGCGACGACCACGACCTGCGGCAGCCAGTGCAGCGCGGCAGCATCGACCTGCTGCGCAGTGCCACGAATGTGGACCTGACCGACGAGGGCAAGGTGCGCCGCCGCCCAGGCTTCACCCAGGCCATTGCACAGGACGGCTGCCATTCGCTGTGGGGCGACGGGAACGCGGGGTTCTACGCTGCAGGCTCAGGCCTGTACCAGCTGCGCGAGAGCGGCCCTGGTGTGGTGGCCAGCCTGGTGCGCGATGACCTGGCGCCCGGACAGCCCATGTCGTACTGCGAGGCGGGCGGCACCTACTTCTACACCGGCTCCGGTCACCTCGGCATGGTGCGCGACGGCGTGCGGATTGACTTCACGCCCCGCCTGAACATCACGCCTGTATTGAGCGCAATCCAAGGCGCATTGAGCGCTGGGCGCTATCAATTTTGCTTTACGCAGATGGGCGTGGCTGGTGAGTCGGCGGCCACGGCGCCCCAGGTGATCGACCTTCCTGCGGGTGGCGGCATCCGCATCAGCTCCATTCCTCCGGCCGCCTCGGGCACGACGCTGTGCGCATACATGACCGCCGCCAATGGCGAGGTTTTCGGCCGGGTGGAACTGCAGGTGTCGGCAGGAGTGGCGGAGATTGTGGCCCCCCCCGAGCTGGGCGCGCGCTGCCAGACCCTGCTGCTGGAGCCCATGCCCGCCGGGTCCGTTGTGCGGCACTCCAATGCGCGGCTGCTGGTGGCCGTTGGCAACCTGCTTTGCTACAGCGAGCCCTTCGCCAATGGCCTGTTCCGGCCCAGCAAGAACTACATCCCGTTTGCGGCGCCCGTCTCGGTGGTGGAGCCCTGCGGCGGTGGCGTGTTCGTGGTGGCCGACAAGACCTATTGGCTGGACGGCGACCTGGCAGCGGCCAGCCTGATCGAGAAGCTGCCATACGGCGCCGTGCCCCATTCGGGAGGCTCTGGCCCCACCGACAGCAACACAGTGTTCTGGATTTCCACGCGCGGCCTGGTCTTCGGTGGCGCCGATGGCTCCGTGCGCAATGCCCAAGAAAAGCAGCTGGCCCTGGCCGGTGGTGCTGCGGGCGCAACCCTGTACCGCGAGCAGGAGGGCTTGACCCACATCCTGACCGCAGTGCGTGACCCCATGCAAACAACCGCTGCGGCGAGCAGCTATTTCGACGCAGAGATCGTCAGGAAAGGAGTGGTGCTATGACCGCTACAACGAAGCAGGAAATGGCCGCACTGGCGGCCTCTGGTGTGACCTACACCCTGGAGCTGGTCCGCAAGGGCCAAGTCATCGAGCGCGAGGTGATCCACAACCTCATGCCCGAACAGGGCCGCAACCATGTGGTGGGCGTGACCATCAAGGGCGTGACGCAGGTTCCCACCTGGTACATCGGCCTGTTCGAGGGCAATTACACGCCTGTCGATGCCGACACCGCCGCCGGCTTCCCCGCTGCAGCCACGGAGTGCACGGCCTACGCGCCCAGCACCCGCGTGGAGTTCAACGAGGGCGCCGTGGTGGCTGGCTCTGCCGACAACACCGCCAACCGCGCGGAATTCACCTTCACATCGGCCAAGACGGTGTACGGCGCCTTCATGGCATCGGGCCAGGCCAAGGGCGCTGTGACCGGCACGCTGCTGTCGGCCGCGCGCTTCGCCACCGCCAAGAACGTGCAGGTGGACGACGTGCTGCGCGTCACCGCCTCGCTGTCCATCGTGTCGGCATAAGGAGCACACCACCATGACCACACCGGTAATTTCATCTGTTGGCTTGAAGGCCGCTCTGCTAAGTGCTTTCAAAGCGGAAATGGACGGCGGGGAGTTCCGCCTGTATGCAGGTATCGTTCCTGCCCACTCGAACGACAGCATTGGCGCTGCCACGCTGTTGTGCACCATCAAGAATGGCGCCAGCGGTGTGACCTTTGATGACACAACTGCACCGGGCACGCTCATCAAGCCCGCCGGGGAAACTTGGTCGGGCACTAACGTGGCGAGCGGAACCGCGACGTTCTACCGCCTGGTGCTGCCAGGGGATACCGGGGCTGCATCAACGACTGCGCCGCGCTTGCAGGGGACGGTGGGCGTTATTGACGCCAACATGAACCTGTCGAGTGTTGCCCTGGTCAGCGGCGCGCCTCAGAGCCTGACCAGTTACGTGGTGTCGCTGCTGGGCGGCTGATCGGCATGAAATTCCCTGACCGCCCCAATGGCGCCACGGGCGCACTGGTCAGGGCCAACGAGTTCGACCAGTCCCCGACGGCGCCTTTCAGCAAGACTCGCCAGGGCTCCCAGGTCATCCACAAGCGCAACGGCGATCTGTTGATCCGCAAGGACGACAACGCCGCACCGCCGCCTCCGTACCTGCTGTGGTCCGGGCCGTGGGTGCAGTCCGGCACCGAGTCGGACATCCTGCGCCGCATCGGGCTGGACCCTGGCGACGCGGCCATTGATGAGGCCATTGAAACCACCACGCCCGCGATCCGCTCCACAAACAACGGGGTGTATGTGGGCGACGGGTACTTCCTCGATATGTGCGTGAGCTACGACACCTCGACGGCGGGGGTGCTGCAGGGCGCCAGCTTCCCGCGCCTGCGCAGCATCGACAACCTGGAGGGCGCCATCGTGCCCGCCGAGTCACCGCTGAACGTGGTCGGGGCGAATGTGGCGCTGGACAACGTGGAGCCCTTGCTGGTGGCTGAAACCATCTACGGGTTCGTGCACCCCACGTTCTGCGCCTGCGGCTGGAAAGACGAAACCGACCGGTACGTGTTCTGCATCTTCGGCCTGCTGCCGTCGGGGAGCTCACAGTACCGGTCAAAATACGTGGCCTATGTGGGCAACACAGCCACGCGCAAGCTGCGCCGCGTGGATCTGCCCACCCTGCCTGACTCAGCCAACCCGCTGTACCTGACCGGCTGGGGCGTGGGCGCGCCTATCTACCAAACCGCCTGGTGGGGCATCGAGACCCTCTCCGCATCACCGGCTGGCTACGTGGACAACGACCAGGGCCCTGCCAAGCTGTATGCGGTGGGCAAGGGCCACATGCTCGCGCTGCTGGTGCCGCAAGAGCGCGTAGAGGTGGGGCGCCTGGAGGGCGTCGCGCGCTACAGCACGCACCCTCTGCGCCTGCCAGCAGGCTCAGCACCTCATCTCGTGCGCAGCCGCGATTTCGGGGAAACCTGGACCGTGGAGCGCGCCGATTTCCTGGCGGCTGATCTGCCCGAGGACACGGTAGAGCTGACCGACGAGTACCCGGACACCGGCCTCGATGTGACCTACGACTACCCGTTTCAGCCAGTGTCCTGGCATTCGGGATTCATCGCTGCGCCGCTGGGTGGCGGGCGTGTGGCCATTGCTGCCTATGGGCAGCCTGCAACACCGCCCACGGAGCTTGACCTGTCGCTGCACACGCGACGCATGGCGGTGCAGCGCGCGCTGCGCTTCTTTGTGTCGGACACCAATGGTGAAAACTTTGTGCGCAAGCCGTGGCCGATGGATGACATGTGGGCGTGCATCTCGTTCCGAGACTACTTCGACCCCGGCACCTACACGCAGGCATGGCCCTTGTTCTTCCCGAACAAGCTGCCTGGCCACCGCTACTCCATGGGGCCGGGAAACTTCACCATAGCTGCCGTGAACACTGCTGTGAAGTACCCAGAGAAGCTGTGGGGCAGTTACCCAGACGCCTACCCGGTAACGGTGTGGGCGACCAACGATTTTGGCGACACCTGGACCGGCCAGCGCCTGCCTGCAGAGTGCATGCCCATGGTGGACAACCTGGCGGAATACAAAGCGCTCAAGGGCATCGAGTCGGGCGATGGGTTCTCAGTGAGCGACGCCACGCTGCTGACCCGCTTCATGCTGAGCATGTCGGCGCCATACAAGCCGGCAGACGGCCCCAGCGCTGCTGTACCGCCCGAGTTGGTGGCACTGTACGAGGGCTGGAGGGTGCCATCCAGCGTTTGCGTGACCAGCGGCGATGTGACCACGATGCGCCGCGCGACCGACTTTTCCGGCCCGTCCAACCTTGACCCGCAGGTGCTCAACATCCTGTGGCGCAGCCCGGAGCTGCACTACACAGGAGATATTGGTAGCCTGCTGTACCCCGACGACGTGGACCCGGCCCACCCTGAATTTGAGGAACGCTGACATGGCCAACACCCTGGAGAAGATTCAGCGCTGGACGGTGCCACCACCGCCAGCGCCGCCGCCGGCGCCTATCACGCGCACCTACAAGGTCAAGCGCACCTACCCGCAAACCAAACTGATCCAGGTCTCCTCAGCTGCGGAGGCCGACTACTCGCAGACCATCACCAACTACGTGACGCTCCCAGACGGGCGTGTGTTCCCCAGCCTGGAGGTGATCTACTGGAAACGGGTGTCTGCGGGGGTCATCGAGGTTGAGGAAACCCGAACCGAAACTATATTTCCGCCAGCCCCGCCGCCGGCAGTGAGCACGCCTGTTCCTCCCGCCTGGGACGCCACCGCCTGGTCTGGGCGTGCGTTCACCGACCCGCTGCAGACCACGTTCAAGGTGGGCGCTGGCGTGACCGATGGCGTGGTGGCCGGCCTGGCAATCTCCGCGCCCACCGCCAACACGGTGCAAAGCCACATCGTCCATGGGTTCAAGATCGAAAAGGGGCGGGCCTACGTACACATCAGCCCACCGGCCGGGGTTCCTCCCGCTCCTGGCGAAACTGTGTACCTGGTGAATTCGTCACCCGTCAGCCCGGGTCATGAATGCAAGATCACGCTGATCGCGGGGCGTGTGCGGTACTACATCCAAGACGTGCTGGTGGCGGAATCGCCGTCCTATCTCGCCGGTAGCGCCGCGCGGCTGTCTGCGGCGATCTATGCCCCAGACGACGAGCTTACCGACCCCACGTTCATCCCCCTGAATGCGACCGGGGCGGGGGCGGTAGGGTTCCAGCTTTCGGCCTTGGGCGGCGACTACGGCTATGCGTTTGGTACTGCAGAGCTGTACCTGGGCGCCACGGGGGAGCAGCGCGAGAGCCTTGCTGGCCTTGGCACGCTGTGGGCCTACGGCTCCGACCGTGACGATGGCAACGGTCTGGCGCAACTGGGCGGCCTGGACGCCGTGGGCTATGGCTACACCGGCGAAACCGGCGAGGGCGCCGCCCCCATCTTTCGCCTGGATGCCATCGGCGGGGACTACGCCTACGCCTTCGGCGCTGCAGAAATGATGCTGAACGCCAATGGCGACGGCAATGACTACGGCGCAGAGCTGATCGGCTTTGCCAGGGGCATGGATCTGTGGGCCGAGGGCCTGGCCACCTACCCACATCGCGGCATCTACACCGTGGGTCAGGTGTCCGCAGACTTCGACGCTTCGGTGTCCCCTGCGGTGCGCCATGAAGCGCGGGGCAAGGTGTCCACATCCATGCGCGGCTCGCAAAGCTGGATCATGGACTTCGCCACCCGTGGCCACATGGGCGTGACCTGGAACGCGCAGCGCGTGGTGGACGTGGCGCTGGTGAGCACCGGCAACACGACTGCGAATTTGGCCGGCATCCTGGTCATCACCGCCAGCTTGCCCACGCCCCTGGTGGCCAGCGCCACCATCGACACACAGCGCACCTTCACCGAGCAGCTGACCGCCGGGGCGCAGGCCGTGGCGGGCTACGACGCGCAGCAGGTCATCAGCGCAGCCATCGAGGCGGTGGTGTACGGCGGTGTGGCCATGGGCGAGCCCGGCAAGAACCTGTCGGTGTGGTCTGTGAACCCCGAGA
The DNA here is from genome assembly GCF_025246485.1 of Acidovorax sp. K2F. Taxonomy (NCBI): domain Bacteria; kingdom Pseudomonadati; phylum Pseudomonadota; class Betaproteobacteria; order Burkholderiales; family Comamonadaceae; genus Acidovorax; species Acidovorax sp. K2F. The sequence goes on along the minus strand of NZ_JAOBSQ010000036.1, from coordinate 130,148 downwards.
GCGGCAGCGCCGCCTACGAGAACTTCCCGTTCAACAGCTTCGCGCGGATCGGAGGGCGCAACTACGGCGCCTCGGAGGCCGGGATTTTCGAGCTGGTGGGGGACGACGACGCTGGAACCCCCATCCGTGCATCCATCAACCTGGGCAAGCGGGATTTCGGCAGCCCGGCGCTCAAGGGCATCAGCTACGCCTATCTGGGCGTCAAGAGCACAGGCCAGATGGTTGTGCGCGTGACCACCCCCGAAGGCAAGTCCTATCTGTATCAGACCCGCAGCGCCGACGCTTTCATGGCCACGCAACGCGCCGACTTCGGCAAGGGCCTGCGCGCCCACTACCTTGAGCTCGAAATCTACAACCAGGACGGCGGCGACTTCACGCTGGAGCGCATGGAGTTTGTCGTCAATGAACTGAAACGGAGAATCTGACCATGGCAACCACCGACCTTGTGGATGTAGACGACAACGGGCTGTACTCGATTGTCTTTGCCGAGGCACTGATCAATGCTTTGTGGGGCATCGTTCAGACCAAATCGGCGCTGGCTGACGCCAAGACACAGGAGGCCATTGACCTGGCCGATGGTGACTACAGCATCAGCTCGCCCGACCTGAGCAACGCCATCAGCGAAGCCATCACCACGTTCAAGGAGAACGTGGCGCGTCCTGATCTTCCATCGGCCCCCGAGAAGCGGACGGCGCCCGTCGTGCCGGCCAAGATCGACCCGCTGGATCTTCCCGCAGTGCCGACCATGGGCCCGGCGCCGGTCATCCCGCTGCCGCCTGGCCTGGATGCACCGCCCGACCTGGGCGATCTGGACGTGACCCAGCTGCAAAACCTGTACTGGGAGAACCGCGCCGAGATCATGGAAATGCTCAAGGCGGCGTTTAGCGACTACATGGCCGAGTGGTTCCCGGCCGGCACCTACTTCGAGAAGGCCACGGCCTGGTTGGAACGCGCGCTGGGCGAGGGCGGCACCAGCATCAATACCGATGTGGAAAACGCACTGTGGGAGCGTGACCGCGCACGCCTGGCGGCCGAGGCTGCCCGCGCAGAGGACGAGGCAATGACGGCGTTTGCCAGCCGCGGCTACGTGTTGCCCCCCGGATCTCTGGTGCATGGAGTGCTCACCATTCGCCAGGGCTTGACCAATGCCCTGAGCCAGCAGTCCCGGGACATAACCATCAAGGCGCACCAGGACGAGCTGGACAATGCTCGTCTGGCGTTGCAGCAGGCCATCAGCCTGCGCGGCGCGGCGATGTCGGCGGCCATCAACTACATGCAGGCGCTGGCCGTGGCCCCGCAGATTGCCACCACGCTGGCCACAGCCCAGATCGACGGCCAGACCCGCATTGCTTCTGCGCGCGCTGACCTGTTCCGCACGGTGACGGGTGCCAAGACCGACATTTACCGGGCCGTGGCCGGGGTGGAGTCGGATGTTTACAAGACAATCACCGGTGCACAGAGCGACTTTTTCAAGGCCGAGGCAGGCGCCAAAAGCGACCTGTACCGTGCCCAAGTGGAAGGCTGGCGCGCAGGCGTGACCGCCGATGCGGATGTGTACCGCGCCGTCACCAGCGCCGAGGCCGATGCATACCGCACGCTGGTGGACGCCATGACCCGCCTGTATTCCACCGACGCCCAGGTGGCCCAGGTGCCATTGGATGCAGTGTTCAAGAAGGCCACCCTCGACTTCAACGTCGCGGACGCCAACCTCAAAGCCAAACTGGCGATGGTGGCCGAGCAGGTGAAGGCGGCGGTGGCGGCGGCCCAGCAGGTGGCCACACAGGCATCGGCTGCGCTGAACAACCTGAACGTGAACACCTCGGTGAGCAACGGTACCACCACCAGTTTCGTGCAGCGGTAACGCCCCAGTCTGGTTTGCCCTCCCCACGGTGAGGCGAAAGAATCACCCCAACGCGACACAAAGGATTCGCCATGTACGGCTTTCAACCAAAATCTGCACGGGGCAAGACCGTGCCACAGCTCGCTGATGGCGGGCCCGTACCGTTCGGCTCGCGCGGTGTTGCGGCCGTGCGCGACCTGATTCCCAAGATGCAGGCCATGGGTTTTCAACCTGCGCCGCCCCCAGCGGCGCCAGCGGACACATCCAACACCGCGCGCCTGCGCGCCATGATCCCTCAAATGGAGGCCATGGGATACAAGCAGCAGCCGCAGTATCTTGCAGATGGCGGCATGGTGCATTCCATCAAGGGCATGCTGGGCCTGCGCCCCAAGACGCGCGAGGAACTACTGGCCTCTGACGCCAAAGCCCAGGAGCGCAACCGCGAGGCGGCGGCCCGTGTGGCAGAGCGCTCTGCGCAACAGCCCGCGCCCGCTACGCCAGCACCGCAAAGCGCCATCACCGACTACGCAGGAATGTCCGCCATGCAGCGCCGCGAGAAAGAGCAGGGCCTGAAAAACGGCGGCATGGTCAAACCGCACGGGTTCAAGGCTGGCGGTCTGATTCGCGGGCCTGGCACCGGCACCAGTGACTCCATCGAAACCGAAAAGCGGCCTGGCACCTTCATCATGCCGGCCGATTCAACCCAGGTTATCGGTCCCGAGGCGCTGGAGGAACTGGGCGAGCCCGAGGAAATGGGCGAAGAAGCCGAGAGCATGGAAGGGCAGGGCGATGCGGGTGATGATGAGTCCGTGCCAGTGGCCTTGAGCAACGGCGAATTTGAATTCACTCCCGAGGACGTGCAGGCGTTGGGCGAGTCTGTGCTGACGGTGATGCGCGATGCCACACACAAGGCGGCGGGCAAGGGTGACGGCAAGATGCGCGCCGCAGCAGGCTTTGCGCCGGCCCAGGTTTTTGCAGACGGCGGCACCGTGCAGGAAGAGGAAAAGAAGCGCCTGGCCAACCAGACGGCGATGTACGTGCGTGGTGCACAAGAGTCTGTGGCCAACCGTCCAGCGACACCGCCGACCGCCCCCGTTAGCTCACCACGGTCTTTCACTCCTGTCGCGGCCGGGTTCATGCCTGGGACACGCGCCGTATTCAACGAATCCGGCAAGACCATTGGCGATCTTGCCAAGCAGGGGCGATACGCAGCCGCAGCAGGAGAAACCGCGCGCGCCGCATTGGCGTATGGCCCGGCAGTGGTTGACGATGTGGTGGGTGGGGCGCTGCGCTCCGTTGCGCCCACTGTCGTAGATGCAGGGAAGCAGTTCTTTGGTGCTGGTGAAACAGCTCCTGCGCCGGCCGCAACGCCCTCGACCAAAACTGCATCCGCCACTACACCACCCGCGCCCCCGGCGCCGGCGCAGCCTTCTGCTGTGTCTGCAGCCCCGGCCGTAGAAACAACCGCTGCACCCGCCGCACAGCCACTCACTGCGGGCCCGATCTCAACACAGAACAATGCGGCGGCGGAAGCGCTGTCTACCCCCCGGGCGACTGGATTTGTCCCTGGTGGTGCCGGTGCTGCGCTTCCTGTCCCAGTGGTGCGTAACTCCACCAATGACTGGGCAGCACGTAAGGCGCTCGAAAACGCTGCCACGGCCGCCAGCTCTATCACGGCCAATGGCGGCAGATTCGACCAGAGCGGCCCGGGTGACTCGCCGGAGGTGGCGGCCTACAAAGCCGCGTTGGCCAACGACTTCGCGCTGCAGCAGGCCCAGCCAGGCATGGAGCAAGCGGCCATGCGCGAGAACGGCGCCAACCAGCGCACGGCAGTGCAGGACGCAGGCGCTACCGAGCGCACGGTGATTCAAGATCAAGGTGCTACAGCGCGTGAAGCGGGGCGCACAGCCTTGGCGGGGGAAGAATTGGGCCTCAAACGCACGGCCGCCGGTTTCCAGACCCGCGCCGCCGCGCAGCTGGAAAGCCTGCAGAACGCCTACACCGCAGAGAAAGACCCAGCCAAGCAGGCCATTCTGGCCCGCCAGATCCGTGAACTCCAAGGCAAGGAGCAGCCTGCACGCTACAAGGTGGCAGCCGGTGGCCAGCAGATTGACGCCAACGGCGTGGCCTACAAGGTGCCCGACAGGGTATTTAATGAGCAAACCGGCGAGTTCAGCGATGGGGCCACGCCAAAAGCCCCTGCGGCACCATCAGCCAGCGGAGCGCCCGCGACGCCGGCCAACAAGGCGCAGTACGACGCACTTCCAAAGGGCGCTCAATACATCAAAAATGGCGTGGTCTATGTAAAAGGGTAGTAGCGGATAGCAGGGCTAGTCGCAGCGCCAACTCTGAGAGGGGTCGCTTCTGCGGCAGCGTTGCCCCTGGTTTCCGATGAGCAGATTTCGGTCGCTGGCGGACCTTGTATAGGTGCCGCCCTGGCTGTCCCTGCAGGTGTCGCCAAGGCAGCTTTGCAATTTTCTCGGCATTTGCTGCCTGCTTGCCTCGGCTTCTGCCTGAGCCCGCGCCTCCTGTTCAGCGCGCACGCGGTTTTGCTCCTGCAATTCGCGTGCTCTTTGCGTTTCTGCCTCTCGATCCCAGGTGCTCCCGTTCTTGGCGATGCTGCCTGCTGATGTGGCCGCATTCTCTCTCGCCTTCCGCTCTGCCCAGCCTCCGCCCTGCGGGGCCGCCGGTGATTGCGGATAGGTCAAGCTACGGTTGCTTTGTTCGATGGCTTCGCGTTGTTGCTCTGCCATGTTGCGCTGCTGTTTGCGCAGTTCGGCGTTGTAGGCCTGCTCGCGCTCACGGGCGATTTCCGCCTGCGACTTCCTACGCTCGATCTGTTCTCCCTGCTGGCCTTGGTTGCAAGGGCGATCTGAATAGACGAGCTTCCCGCTGGCGTCCTGGCAGCGATGGACCTGTGCATGCGCGAAGTTGGCAAGAAATGCAGTGGCAAACGCCAAGGTTGCTACGAGGCGGCGATTGGGCATTGGTACTTCCTCCTGACACTACTCTAGCAGCCCCCCACTATGGTTCGACACCCCCGCCATGGTTGGGAACAGTGGAGGGATGGCAGATAACACCACCACCAATTGGGAAGACTTTACGCCGGGGCCCGGCGACAAGCCGTTGAACTCCATCAGCCCTTCTGCAAAGCAGGATGACAGCTGGGGTGATGGCGATAAGCCTGCACCAGCCAGTCTGCTGCGCAAGGCGGGCGATCTGGGTTTGTCGGTAGCCAAAGGCGTTATCGCGGTGCCCGAAGCGGCCGTAGGGCTGGCCGACATTGCCACAGGCGGCGAAGCTGGCAAGTTCCTGGAGAATGAGGGCGGCGCCTACGGTGTCCGCTTCAAGCAGGCCAAGCAGATCCTGAGCGACATGCAATCGGATGACCTGCAGGGCAAGCAGCGCGAGTTTCAGCAGGCAGATGGGATCATCGACAAGACCAAAACGGCATTGTCGAATCCATCCCTCATCACCAACGCTGTTGCCGAGTCGGTGCCCCTGATGGGCGCCGGTGCCGTGCCCGCACGCGCGGCGCTGGCCGTTGCCCCCAAAGTGGGCGCGCTCGCCGCTGGCGCCATCGGTGAAGGTGTGGTCGGAGCCGGTTCAGCGGCCGAGCAGGTGCGCCAGGAAACGCAGGACGGTCTTCTGACCCCCAAGCAGGCCGGGCTGGCCGCAGCCAGCGGAGCCGCTACAGCAGCCTTTGGTATGGCCGGAGGCAAGCTGGCCCAGCGCCTGGGTATTGGCGACGTGGACACCATGCTGGCGCAGGGTGCGGCCAAGACGGCGGGCGTGCCGTCAGCCAAGAGCATTCCCCGCCAGGTAGTGGAAGGCGCCATTGCCGAGGGCTGGCTGGAAGAACTGCCCCAGTCGGTATCGGAGCAGATCCTGCAGAACCTGTCGCTCAACAAGCCGTGGAGCGAAGGGGTGGAGGATGCGGCCGTAATGGGCACCTTGGCCGGGATGGCCATGGGTGGAACGGCAGCCGGTGTATCCGGGTTCAGCGAGCGAGGCGATAAACCGGCCGACCAAGCCCCGCCGCCCGCGCAGCCACCAGCACCAGTACAAGGCACAGGCCCCACGCTGGCGCTGCCCGCACCCGAGCGCGGTGTGATTCAGGTGGGTGGCGACGGTACAGCCCGCACGCCTGCCTACCAGGCCCCCGGTTATGTGGGGGATGTGACCGATGTGCAGTCACGCCCTATTGACCCAGTGCGCGAGCAGGTGGCAGCGGCCGCAGAGCAGGGCGGTGCCCTGTCGGGTGCTGCGCTGACCGCCATCGACACCGGTGTGACGCAGGCCATGCAACCCGTTGCGCCCGAAGCCGCGCCGCCTGCCCCCATCAGCCTGGAAGAAGCGGATGCCCGCGACCAGGCCGCCTATGAGCAGTTTTTTGCCAACCACGATTTCGACCCGGTGGTGAGCCGGTATTTCGAGGACGACACCGACATTCCCGACTTCGGCGCTGCCAGCAATGTGAGCGACGAGGAATTTTTGCGCTCTCTGGGCGCTACCGATGAGGACATTCAAGATGCCATTGCCACTGCCAGCCAACCCTCAATCCCGCAAAGCCGTCCTGCAGTCGATGCTGGCGCTCAAGCGAATGAGCCCGCAGGCCCGCGCCAAGGTGCTGGAGCAGATCAAGCCGCCCAAGGCCAAGTAGCCGCCACACCCGCGCCAAGCGCCCCAACCAACCTGCGCGATGCGCTGGTGAATATCCGCGCGCAGAAACAGGAGGCTGCCAATGCCCAAGCTGCCGCGCCACAAGCTACCCCTGCCGCCGCCACCGTTCCCGGAGCCCGACCCGCCGCCGTGGAAGCCGCTGGGCCTGCAGTCACACCCCCGACCCAAGGAGTAGCCCGTGAGCCTTCGCCCGATCAAACCGTCCAAGCAAGCGCGCAACCATCGCAAGCAGCAGCAGCGCCAGCCGCAGAGCCCACAACCGCCAGCACCAGTTCGCCAGCCGCTGTTGGCGCACCAGAAGTTCGGGCACTGACCGATGGCACCCCGGCTCAGAACCTTGGAGCGCAAGTTGCGGCAGCGCCTGGCGCGAAAGCTGCGGCGCCTGCAGGCCAGAAAAAAGCACTCGACCGAGTGAATGCTGGCAAGGCTTACTACTTCTCGCAGGCCAAGGCGCAGGCCTTTGTCGATGACAACGGGTTGAGCGACACCCACGAAGTGGTGCAGGACAACAAGCGTTTCGTGGTGCGCGCCAAACCGGCTGCCGATGACGCGGGTGATGTGCGGCAGTTCGCCCCCGAAACTGGCACTCTGGGCATCCCTCGCGCGGAAATGCCCCAGGTGCCCACCCAGTCGCATGGTGGGCTGGTGAAGCACCTGAATGCTCAAGGCATCGAGCACGAAACCACGATGGTGGATGCGGCCGAGTTGAAGCCCACGCAGGCTGAGTTCTCGCCATCCAAGGTGGAGCAGGCCAAAGAAGCCATCGGCGACCGCGCCGTGATCGTGTCGAACGATGGCCACATCATCGACGGCCACCACCAGGCGCTTGCTGCAGCCGAGGATGGCAAGCCGGTGAAAGCCATCGTGCTGGATGCTCCGGTGGAGCAGGCGCTGGAGGCGGTGAAGAATTCACCCAGTGCACAGGCGCAGCCGGCAGAGCCTGCAGCTCCGACGAAGCCAGCCAAAAAACCGCGTGGCATTCTGGCCAAGAAGGCGGAAGCCGAGGCCAAGGCCCGCGCGGACTACTTCACCCCTGGCAACGTCGTGAAGGGGTACGGCGGGTTCGACCGCGTTCTTGAATACACGCCGGTGGACGAGCGCGGCTCGTGGAGCGTGCGCGTGCAGCGCGTGTTGGAGCAAGATGGCCAATGGGCTGACGCCCCAAATGAGCGACCACGCTGGCACTCTACGCAGCCCGAGGCGCGTGTCATGGCTGCAGGCCCGGTGATGAAAACACCAGTTGCCGCTGAGCAGCCAGCCGTAAAAGCCGAACTGGTTAAACGGACCGGGGCCAAGATCGAGGACTTCGGCGAGACGCTGCACGGCGCCCGCAAGATGCTCTACGCCGAGGCCTACGCCGATGGCATGGCCAAGGCCAAGGAGCTGGACACCAAGGCGCACCCGCTTTCCAAGACCTGGCCCGAGCCCGACTACCAAAAGCTGCTGGAAGGCGGGGCGCCGCTGGAAGCTGTGTCTCTGGTGCGCGCGCTGCGCGAGGCGGTGCCTACCAAGCCGCAATCGTCCTGGAAGCTCAAGGGCTGGTCCGCTCAGGTGGAGACGCTGCGCGGCTTTGCTGAGGATGTTCTGTCAGGCCAGCAGGAGCCTTCGGCAGTACGCATCAAGCTGAACCGCGATGGCATGCCCCGTGGCGTCGCCGACAAGGTTGCGCTCTACGAGGCCATGGGCCATGAACGGTCCCTGAAAGGCATCAACGTGTCGGTGGGCCGCTACTCCATGTACGACCGTGTGGAGTACAACCCGCCGCGCACCATTTGGAGTGTGTCGCGCGAAGCCAAGAGCAGCGCCTTTGGCAGCTGGCCGCGCGAACTGGCAAAGGGCGACACCCGCGAGGAGGCCATTGCCGCATTCAAGAAGCGGGCCGCCGAGCTGCTGGCCGAGGAGCGAGCGCCTACCAAGGGTGCAACTTTCGAAATCTACGGCAAGCGCGCGGGCGGCGCCCGGGAGTTCTTCATTGGCAAGAAGATCGGCCGCAACGTGGCGGAGCTGAAAACCGGCTTCGCAGACATCAAGGCTGCGCGCCAGTACCTGGCCGACAATCAAACCGAGCTGGAAGGCCTGCTGGACAAATACAAGGCAGTGCCCCCGGTGCGCAACGACCAGAACGCTCCGCGCATCGGCGAGGACTACCGCAAGGGCGCCGATGTGAATCCCGCGCAGTTCCAAGACGCTTTCGGTTTCAGAGGCGTGCAGTTCGGCAACTATGTGGAGGGCGGGCGCCGCCAGCAGGATCTGAACCGCGCTTATGACGCGCTGATGGACCTGGCTGGCGTTCTGAATGTGCCGCCCAAGGCACTTTCGCTGGGCGGACGCTTGGGCCTGGCCTTCGGCGCGCGCGGCACGGGGGGCACCGATGCAGCGGCGGCGCACTACGAGCGCGGCAACGTGGTGATCAACCTCACAAAGCGGGAGGGTGCGGGTAGCTTGGCCCATGAGTGGTGGCACAGCCTGGACAACTACTTCTCGCGTGAGCGCGGGGCGGGCGACACCTACATGACCTTGGATTCGCAGAGTGGAACCGGCGTGCGCGAGGAGATGCGCGCAGCCTTCCGTGAGGTCAATGCGGCCATCAACCGCACGGGCATGCAGGAACGCAGCCGCAAACTGGACGAGCGCAAGACCAAGGACTACTGGACCACCAAGCCGGAAATGTCGGCCCGAGCTTTTGAGAGCTACGTCATCGCCAAGCTGCAGGACCAGAACGCGGGGAATGACTACTTGGCCAACGTGCTGCCGGCCAGCGCCTTCGCACTGGAGGGTGGCTACCCATACCCGACGGCGGGCGAGCTGCCCGTCATCCGGGGGGCGTTCGATGCGTTCTTCCAGACGGTGGAAACCAAGCAAGGTGAGGGCGGTGAAACAGTGCTGTTCAGCCGCACGCCAGAAACCCAGTCTGCCTACGACGCGCGCATCGACGCGCTGTTCTCTGGAGACAAGCCCCGCATGAAAGGCGCTAGGGTGCTGGACCGCTCCGACATGCTGACCTTCCTCGGTCTGGGTGATGGGCCGGTCAATCTCGCAGAAAGCAAGGTGATTGCAGGGCAGAGCAACCATCCGCACATGACGGCCGCTGTGAGGAAGCAGATTCCCGAGTGGTTGGAGAACCCCGCGTTGGTGTTTGAGTCGGACACCGCGCCGGGCCGACTGGTGTTCATTGCTCCAGAGCTTGTGAACGGCAGTCCTGTGCGCATTGTTGTGGAGCCGAATGCCGCAGGCGGAGTAAATGCCCATTTGCTGGTGAATGCCTACGATGCACAGAGCAATGCATTTCGCCGGTGGGATAGCGACGGGCTGCTGCGCTACGTGGACAGAAACAAGTACGCCCACGTCTCCGGGACGTTCCAGCCGCAATTGACTGGCTTGCCCGGAGATCGTGGGCGCAATCGAATTTTAACTGACAAACAGTACAACGGCTACCGCCGCGCGAACACGCCGGCGGCCTTCCAGGGCCCGGCCCCGGAGCCCACCAAACTGAGCAATGCCCGCCTGGTGGCCACCCAGATGCTGGTGGACGAGATCAAGGCCAAGTGGACCCGCTCCCCTGAAATCATCGTTGCCCGCAACATGCAGGACATGCAGATCCCGCAGCTGGTGCGCGATTACGACGCCCAGCTCAAGAGCCAGGGCAGCGATGGGGAGGCCCGCGGCTTCATCTACAAGGGCAAGGTGTACTTGCTGGCCGACCAGCTCAATGGCCCAGCCCAGATTGCCGAGGTACTTTTCCACGAGGTGTTGGGCCACTACGGCCTGCGCGGCGCCTTCGGTGATGGCCTGACGCCGGTGCTGCAGCAGATCGGCTCCATGCGCCGCGCCCAGGTGCTGGCCAAGGCCCGGGAATACGGCATGGTGCAGAAGGGCCTGAGCGACAGCGACACCTGGGCGGCCCTGAGCGCGCGGGACCGGCTTTCCGCCGCCGAGGAAGTGCTGGCCGAAATGGCGCAGACCACACCCGAGATCGGGTTTGTGCAGCGGGCCATTGCTGCCATCCGCACTTGGCTGCGCGCAAACGTGCCGGGGTTCAAGGCGCTGGCACTGACGGATGATGAGATCGTGCGCAGCTACATCCTGCCCGCCCGGGGCTATGTGACGCGCTCCGACGAAACCCCGCAGCAGTCGCTGCAGCGGGCCCTGCTTGCGTTCGACCGTGACGCCGGCGGCGATGCCTTGCCCATGTTCAGCCGCTCCGGCATGGCCGACCTCACCGGCAAGGCCCGCGAAGAGCTGAACAAGACGTTCGGCGCTCCAGGCAAGCTGTCGTGGTGGCACAAGACCGTGGGCACCATGTTCAACCTGGCCGAGCGCTCTCCCGACTTCAAGCGGGTGTTCGATTCCGCCCAGGGGTTCGTGGATGACGTGAGCTACTACGCCACCGACGCGGCCGAGCTGGCCCCCCGCCTGCTGCCCAAGCTGGAAACCTGGCGCGACATTGCCAAGCGCCCCATCACCGCTGCCGACAACGCGGCCGTGGCCAAGCCTGTGTTTGAGGGCACGCTGGACTGGGCGCGCGACGAGTCGGGCAAGCCTGTACGCCTGCAGACCCTGCTTGACGCGGCCGAAAAGCTGACGCCACAGCAGAAGGCCCAGCGCCTGCTGCGCAACAACAAGATCAGCGAGGGCATGCTGAAAGCCTGGCAGGGCCTGCCCCTGGAACAGTATGAAAAGCTGGTGGCCAGTCGGTACGAGTCGCAGATGCTGCAGGCGGGCGTGGTGTGGACCCCAGCCGAGCTGAAATCTCTGTTCAAACTGACCGACGCGCAGGTGGAGCTGTACCAGGAATTCCGCGCAGCGACCGACCGCAGCCTGGACACCATGGCACGCGCTGACATGCTGCGCTATGGCGGCAAGGACGTGGCCGAGCTGCGCGACATGGTGATGGACGCCAAGGACGCCCAAGACGCAGCGCAGATCCTGCGCAACCACCTGCAGATGCTGGCCAAGGAGAACCCTGACCGCGCCGGTGAAATCGGCCAGCTGTCGAATGGGATGCTCGACCGCGCCGCCCGCGTGCAAGAACTGCAGGAGCAGGGCTATGCACCGCTGTCGCGCTTCGGCCAATACACCGTGGACGTGGTGAATGCCAACGGCGAGCGTCAATACTTCGGCCTGTTCGAGACTGCCCGCGAGGCCAATGTGATGGCCATCAAGATGCGCAAAGAGTTCGGGCAGGACGCCGTGACGCAGGGTACCCTGTCGAACGACGAGTTCAAGCTGCTGGCCGGCATCACGCCCGAGTCGCTGGAGCTGTTTGGCAACATGCTGGGCCTGGAGTCCGATGGCGACCAGGCCAAGGACCAGGCTTTCCAAGAGTACCTGCGCCGCACCAAGACCAACCGCAGCGCCATGCGCCGCCTGATCCACCGCCAGGGCATCGCTGGCTACAGCGAGGACGTGGGCCGCGTGCTGGCCAGCTTCATCTACAGCAACTCCCGCCAGACTTCGGCTGGGCTGCACATGGGCGAGCTGGGCGAGGCGATCACCGCGATTCCCAAGCAGCAGGGCGAGCTGAAAGATGCTGCCATCCAGCTGTCGGAGTACGTGAAGAACCCGCAGGAGGAAGCCCAGGCCGTGCGCGGCCTGCTGTTCGCTCAGTATCTTGGTGGCTCGATTGCATCGGCCTTCGTGAACATGAGCCAGCCTGCGGCCGTCACCTTCCCGTGGCTGTCGCAGTTTGGCGGGGCCAAGCAGGCCGCCGCCGAGCTGGGTCGTGCTGCCAAGAACCTGGCAAACCGTGGCCACCGCTACGAGGCCGATCTGGCCGCAGCGCTCAAGCAGGCCGAGGAAGAAGGCACCGTGAGCCCGCAGGAAGTGCACCAACTCATGGCGCAGGCCCGTGGTTCAGGCTCGCTGCGCCCCGGCGATGGCACGCGCGCCGGGGATGCGCGCGCCGCAGCGAGTAATGCGCTCACCCGCCTGTCACTGGCCTGGGGCAAGGTGTTCGGCGCGGCCGAGCAGGTGAACCGCCGCATGACCTTCATTGCCGCGTACCGCGTGGCAAAGGCGCAAGGCATGGCCAACCCGGCCGCCTTCGCCAAGAAGGCCGTGATTGAAACCCAGTTCACCTACAGCAAGGCGAACAAGATGAAGTGGGGCCGTGGGGCAGTGGGCGCCACCGCGATGACCTTCAAGACCTATTCCATTGCCTACCTGGAGCTGCTGGGCCGCATGTGGACGCAGGGCGGCCCCGAGGGCAAAAAGGCCGTGCTGCTGGCGCTGGGCATGCTCATGCTGATGGGTGGTGCGGGCGGCCTGCCGTTTGCCGAGGACGCCGAGGATCTGGTGGATGGTCTGGCGCAGCTGGCAGGCTACAATTTTAATAGCAAGAAGGCCAAGCAGGAATTGCTCGAAAGCCTGTTCGGTGAGGCTGGCGCAGGCTTCATTGAGCGCGGGATTACTGGCCTGCCAGGTATGCCTCTGGACGTGTCTGGGCGCCTTGGCATGGGAAACCTGCTGCCGGCCACTGGCCTGTTCAAGGAAAAGACCGACTACACCCGCGACGTGCTGGAAGTGGTGGGGCCCGTTGGCGACTTGGCAAAGCGCGTGGCATCTGGCGCGCGCTCCATCCTGGCGGGCGATGTGGGCGCCGGGCTTCTGCAAATGGCGCCTGCCGCCGTGCGCAACGCAGCCAAGGGTGCCGACATGGCCGCCACCGGCATGTACCGCGACGACAAGGGCTACAAGGTGCTGGACACCAGCCCCGCCGAGGCGGCCATGAAGGCCATCGGCTTCCAACCCGCCAGTGTGTCCAAGGTGCAAGAGGCCAATTTCATCAACCAGCAGGCCAAGAACTTCTACAACCAGCAGGCGCAGGAAATCCGCGCCAAGTGGGCAAAGGGCATCTTCGAGAAAGACCCTGCGTTGGTGGCAGAAGCCCGTGCGGACCTGGAGGACTGGAATCGCAAGAATCCAGACCAGCGCATCGTGGTGAGCATGCCTGCCGTGCTCAAGCGCGTGCGCGAAATGGGCAAGTCCAAGGACCAGCGGATTGCCGACACGGCTCCCAAGGCGATGCGCCAGCAGCTGCGGGAAGAAGCGGCGAAGGCGCGGGCTACTTTGTAGCCCCCCAGTCTGGTTTTACGCCATGCCCTGCAGCCGGAAAACTGCAGGGCATGGCAGCAATCAAGAAAGACCCCGACGCCACCCTCGACTACACGGTCGATTGGTCGGACTGGCTCGCCCCGCTGGCGGATGTGATCGTGTCCGTTGAGTGGGTGCCCAGCGCGGGCATCACGGTTGAGTCCTTCTCGAACACCAGCGCCACCGCCACCGCATTTGTTTCGGGTGGCGTTGTGGACGCCGACGAGTTCGTGACCTGCCGCATCACCACCGCCGGCGGCCGCATCGACGACCGGACCATCAATTTCTCCATCACCCAACGCTGAGGACCGGCCATGTCTGTCATCTACTCCACCGCCACCAAGACGGCTCGCATGAACGCCGTGGTTTCCACCATCGGTACTTCGGGCAAGCTCAAGCTGTTCAACTCCGCCGACGCTCTGTTGGCCACCTTCAACCTGGCAGCGACTGCGGGTACCGTGTCGGGCGCTGTGCTTACGCTTTCTGATGCCAACGGTGGCGCGGATGGCATCTTGAGCACCACCGCATCCGCTGCGGGTACTGCCACGAAGGCCAGCATCACGACTTCGGGTGACACGGATGTGATCACTGGCCTGACCGTCGGCACCTCCGGCACCGACCTGGTGCTGGACAACAACGTGCTGGCCAGCGGGCAGGCCATCACGATCAACTCCGCGACCATCACGCACGCTTAAGCGGGGCTGACGCATGCCGTATGTCCGTGGTTCGGTCGCAAATGACGCAGGGAGCCCTGCCGTCCGGGATGTGCGCCTCTACAGGCGCGACACCGGGGCGCTTCTGGGCGCGACCCAATCCAGTGACGGCACGACCTACCCTATCCTGGTCGGCCCAGTCCCGAGCCTGTCCGACGAAAACGCCTCCTTCAACGACGAGGGGGCTGCGACGACAGGGTGGACAGCGACCAACGCCTCCCTCGCCGTTTCTTCCTCATGGCTGCGGCAGACGAAGACCGCAGGCGGGTCCAACAGCAAGATGGCAAAGACCATCAGCTCGTTCACACCAACCAACAGGGATTGGATTCTGTACGGCCGGTGCCGTGCCAGCACAGACGGTGTTGGCGTGGTCTGGATGCTCAACGGGGCCAAGGAAGTTTCGATCTGGTTTGGATCGACGAATGCCAGCACCACGCTGACGGCCGGCGCGGTGTCCATTTGCGGGACTACCGACAGCGGCACGTCCCGCAACGTTGCGTCATGCGGCACCGGCATCGTCTACAACTCGGAGCCGGTGGACTTTGCCCTGCAATACGACAGCAAGTTCGGGCAGCTCGTGTGCTGGTTCCGCGAGTCGGACGGGCGCTGGAAATTCAAAGCGCGGGTTGCTTGCGAGTGGTTCAGCTCGACCTCCATGGAAGTGGTGAGCGCCACCGCGGCCCCCGCTGGCGCATGGGTGGAGTTCGACTACCTGTCGCTCTGCAAGCCAAACATCGTTGCCATTGGAGATTCCATCTGCGAGGGTAAGACGCTGTTCGCGCCGAACTACGCCCTCGGTCTCTCCAACGACGAAAGCAGCTGGCAGCGCAATGCCTTGATGTTCCCGGCGAATCGCAACAACCTCATTGTGAACAAAGGGGTGGGTGGCCAGACCAGCACGCAGATCCTTGCTCGTATGGCAGATGCGACCGGCGAGGGCCCACGCATCGTGGTGCTGCACGCATCCAGCAACGATGAAGCCAACAGCGTCAGCCAGGCCACCCGCACCTCCAACATCCAGGCGTCTTTGAACGCGATCACGGCAGCAGGGCAGCAGGCGATTTTGCTCAACGCGATGTACGGCAAGTCGGGCGGCGCTGACAACTCGCCGACACCCGACCTGCGCGACTACATGACCACCTGGTGGTCCACAAACGCGGCTTCGCTGAGCGGCAACTACATGGCCATCGACATCATGGCGCCCATCATTGACGGCAGCGGGTTCATGCAGTCCAGCCTCACGCAGTCGGACGGCATTCACCCCACCGCTGCAGGGTACGCGGCCATCGGCGCCCGCATTCAGCAGAGCAGTGCCGCACTGAGCGCCGGCGAGTACATCGTGTCCACGTCGTACACGGGCGAGTGCTATGCAGTGGCGCTAGACGACTCGGCTGGCACGCAATACAACGAGCTGGTGCTTGGGAAGCTCACGCCTGTATGAGCTACACGCCACCATCGGGCAGCGCGGCGAATTTCTCATGGGCTGGCGCTACAGCCTACACACCACCTTCTGGGAGCGCGGCAAATTTCTCATGGGCGGCCGGTGGGGCGTCCGGCGCACTCACCGCAACAGAATCTGGCGCTGACGGACTCAGTGCGTCAGGCAAGGCCCTCGTCCACGGCTCACTTGCAGCTACGAGCACCGGCGCTGACTCTGCGAGCTTCGCAGGCACCGCCCGCGCTCAAGGGGCGCTCACCGCCGCCGAAAGTGGGCAGGACACGCTGGCTGCTGCAGGTTCCGCGCGGCGCCAGGGCGCGTTGGCAGCCGTGGAGTCCGGCGCGGACGTTTTCGGGGCCTCGGGTTCAAGCGCCGCCGGCCGCCAAGGAGCGCTCGCTGCCGTTGAGTCGGCCAATGATGTTCTCGCTGCGAGCGTGACAGCGCCGCGCGCAGCGGGC
The DNA here is from genome assembly GCF_025246485.1 of Acidovorax sp. K2F. NCBI lineage: Bacteria > Pseudomonadati > Pseudomonadota > Betaproteobacteria > Burkholderiales > Comamonadaceae > Acidovorax > Acidovorax sp. K2F. The sequence continues at coordinate 113,924 of NZ_JAOBSQ010000036.1, read as the reverse complement.
AGCCTGGCAGCTGCCGAAGCCGGCGCCGATGCTCTGAGTGCGACGGGTGGGCCTTCCAAACTGGCAGGGCCTATGGCTGCGGTGGAGTCCGGTTCCGATGCAGCAACCATTTCAGTACGCGCCCTGATCGCTGGTGCCATGGCCGCCATTGAGATCGGCAGCGACAGCATGGCCGGGCAGGGCGGTTTGCCCAATTCGGCCGGGTTGCTCACTGCCGTAGAGGTTGGCTCCGACAGCCTGGGCGCGAGCGGGGCGGTCCTGGTCAGTGCGCTGCTTGCCGCCATTGAGGCCGGGGCGGACACCGCAGCCATTGCAGGGCAGATAGCATCCGGCGGCGTGCTGGCAGCGCTGGAGACTGGCCAAGACACATTCGCAGCCATTGAATCCGCGCCATCCCTCGACCCCAGCCGAACCCTGGTGGTGCCCATCGAGGACAGGCTGGTGCGAGTTGCGACCGAAAGGCGCCTGGTATCAGTGGCGCGCGAGGATCGCGTGGTTGGCGTTGGCGCAGAGGATCGAACGATCTTCGTGTCCGCATGAGGTGCGCGGCCAAATGATTCCCCCCCAGTAGGGTTAGACCAGTTGGCGCATGCCCGGAACACTCCTGGCTCATGAAAATAGAAACCATCGATGCCATTTCCACGGCCGGCGGTCGCACCTCCGGTGGCGGTGCTGTCGTTGGATTTCTTGGCTGGCTTGCCTCATCCCAAGCAATCGGCCTTTTTGGCGTGTGTATTGCGCTGCTGGGCGCCCTGGTGAGCTGGTACTACAAGCGCGAAGCAAACCGCCGCTTGGCCGCCGAGCATGCCCTGCGCCAGCAGGAGCGCCAGATGCGCATTGACATCATGCGCAACACCGGGCGCGTGGTTTCAGGCAATACCGACCTGGGTGAGCTGGGAGCCGACAAGTGAGCCGCGTCCCCGCCCAACTGCGCACCAGCCTGGCCGCCCTGGTCATGCTGATGGGCGCCGGTGGTGGGGCCTACTACGTGGACGAGGCCGCCACGCGTGAGGCCAACACCAACGCCTACATCCAGGCCGTGGCCGCAGACCCCCAGGTGTCGGACGGCATCCGCATCGCCATGGTGATGGCCAGCTACTACGAATCCAGCAATCGCCACATCGGCACGCCCTACGTGGACAAGCAGGGCAAGGGCCAGCCGCTCACCGTCTGCAATGGCCTGACCGGGCCCGAGGTGGTGGCGGGGCGCACCTACACCCCCGCCGACTGCTACCGGCTGGAGAAGCGCCGGTACATCGGCTACGAGGTCGAAGCCAAGCGCCTGCTCACGCACTGGGCCAGCTATGACCCGTTCCAGCAAGCCACCTTCCTCGACTTCCTGCACAACAAGGGCGAGGGCAATTTCTTCGACAGCACCATGCGCCGCAAGGCCAATGCCGGGGACTGGGTGGGTGCCTGCCGAGAGAACACGCGCTGGAACCGTGGGACGGTGCAGGGCGTTTCTACCGTGCTGCCAGGCCTGCAGCTGCGCGGCGATTCAAACGACGAGATTTGCCGCACATGGCGGCTTGGAGCGCAATCGTGAAACTTGCTGTACTCATTTTTCTGGTTTTGCTCAGTGCACTGCTCACTGGCTGCGCAACCACCAAAGGTCTGCAGGTGTCCGACGAGGACGCGGCCGAGTGCGCCGCTGTGGGCTGCACGCCCTGGTCGGAGCGTCAGCTTGAAGGCCTGGCCAAGCACTTCTTTGGCTTGGGTGTGAAGGCAGGCATCCAGCGCCAAAAGGGGTCGATCTGATGCGCGCCGCTGCCATCGCCTTGTGCATTGCCGTTGCACTGAGCGGTTGCACTGTAGTGCCCACCGGCACCGCCCACAGCGCCTGTGAACTGTTGAACACGGCTTCCCAAGAAGCTGATCTGGCGCCGGCCTGGTATCTGCGTGCCGGCGAGGTACTGGAAGCGTGTGGGCAGGACCGTGCCAGGGCCGATGCCGCCGTCCGCGCCTGCTATGCCGAAGCCCGCAACGGCTACCGCGACAGCAAGGAATGTGAGGCCATGCCGTGAACCTCACTCTCATCACCCACCTGGTCGTGGCCCTGGCCGCCGCTGCTGGTTCCTGGATCTTCCAAGACGCCCGCATGGACGCCGCTGTGGCCGAGGTCCGGCTGGAGCAGACGAACGAGCGCCTTGGCGCCGTGAGCCAGGCCCGCGCTGACGAGCGCGCCATCACATCGACCTACCAAGGAGCCCTCAATGCTGCCCGCACCCGTGAAGCGCTTATGCGCACTGAAATTGACCATCTGCACCGTGTTTCTGATGGGCTGCGCGACCAAAACGCCGATGCCGCCCGCCGCCTCGCTGCATCTCCCCCCGCCGCCGTCCTTGAGTACGCCCTTGCCGTCAACTCCGTATTCAACGACTGCCGCGCCGCGTATGCAGGGATGGTCGAAAAAGCTGATGGACACGCAAGTGATGTCCGAACCCTCCGCGAAGCCTGGCCAGTGATCCCATCGAAGGCGGCCCATGAGTGAGCAGGGCCTGATCGACAAGACCGCGCTCAAGGTCATGGCCGATGCCCTTGATGCCTTGGTAAGCGCCTGTACCGGGCCAGACGGAAAGCCTCGACCGCCAACGGGCAGGGATTTGATCGCGGCGCGGCGGATGTTGCCACCTCACTGCAAAAACACCCTGAGCCCACCGCCCCGGCCGGATGCCGGGCCAACTCCCTGAGAACACCATGACCTCTACTGTCATCAAGCCCACCGTGGGCCGCAAGGTTTGGTATCGCCCAAGCAAGTACGACCAGCAAGGCCCCGTACCCATGCAGTGCGCCGTTGGCCAGCCACTGGACGCCACTGTTATTGCCGTGCACGGCGACCGCTGCGTGAACGTGCTCGTCACCGACATGGTGGGCCGTCAGTTCCCCGTGCTGTCGGTCACTTTGGTGCACGACGGTGAAAACCCGCCCGCTGATGGCGAAGGCGTACCGTTTGGCCGCTATGTGGAATGGATGCCCTACCAGAAGGGCCAAGCCGCCAAGGATGCATCCAGCGCACTCCCGTTGGTGGACCCCGGCCCCGACTCCCTGGAGCGCGAGATCCAGGCCAAGGCCGACAAGGGCCCGCGCGTGACGCCCGCCGATGTTCAGGCGGAAATCTCTGCGGAATACAGCTTCACCTTGGACAAAGCCCTTGCCGGCTGCCCGCTGCTCGAAGGCTTGGACCGGGTGACCATCGCTGTTCTGGTTCTCAAGAACGGGACCAAGCTCGTGGGTGTGAACTACGGTGCCATCGACCCCGCACAGCACAGCCCAGAAATGGGTGCAAAAGAGGCGCGGGCCGCTGCGGTCGAGCAAATCTGGCCCCTGCTTGGCTTCCGCCTGCGCGACGAGCTGGCCCGCCCGGTGCTGACTGATGCAGATGCCGCTGCTGATCTGGCCGGCACCCCACGCCCGGACAACCCCACCGCTGAGGCAGCTGACTTCCTGGCCAGCGGGAAAGCCTGCGACCTGTCGGGCGATGCACCCTGCGAGGCCTGCCAGTGATCGCGGGCGCTCTGGCTGCTATCGCGGCCATTTCCATCATCGGCTACGTGGTTGCTATCTCGCTGGGCCGCCAGCCCACCAAGGATTTGCTGACCGTTGCCATGGTGGCCTTGATTGCATCCTGCACCACCGCTGCTCCCGACCGACCGAAGGGCAGTTTGGTGAACGTTGAGGTTAGCCGATAGGCCGTCCAACCCCTGAGATTCCCCGCCACGGCAAGGGGCCCCCGCCGGTAGCCACGGCATCACCCATCTGGAGATCCACCATGTACCGTTCCTCCCGTTTCGTTTCCCTGGTTGCCATGGCCTGCATGGCCGCTGCCTCCGCCATGTCGGCCTCCGTGGACCGTGTGGCTTCCGCCGTGAGCTACGGCATCGACCGCCTGCTCAGTGCATGGGTGGAACCCTTTCAGCTGCAGACCAAGGCCCCGGGCCAGGAGAAACCGCGCGTGGCACTGGTAGCGGCCAAGGCATTCGTGCTGCGTGTGCTCAAGCGACGACCCACGGTGCACCCTTCCTGGCGCATGTGTCCGTCGATTTGACCTGCTGATTCGTCAGCACCAATGGAAAATCCCCGCCGCAGTTATGCGGGCGGGGATTTGTGTTTAGGTGGTGGGCATCGTGTCGTTGCTGGTTGGCGAGGGTGCGTGGTGAACGCATCCAAAATCAGGGCCTGTCCAGAAGTCGCCGCCCTCGCTGTACGAGTACACCAGCATGTCAGCGTCATGCTGGCCAATATCTTCGGCCAACTTCTGGCTTTGGCAAAACCCACCTGCACCCACGTCATCCGACGCGGGAAGAAGTGGGTATTTTTTCCTAGCAGGGCTCCAGTATTTGCACGTTTTGCAGTGGTTCACTGTTTCGTCCTTTGTATTTAGGCCGCAGGCATCTTGTCGTAGTCGGCCAGCGGCATTTCGGTGCCGTCATGGGCCACCAGAACGCCTGCTGTCGTTGCTGATACTTCCACCGGGCGGTCGTTGAACTTGCCCACCTCGGGCGCGTAGCCGGGAATCGAGACACCGCCGTAGAGCTGCGTCAGCCGCAGGTCATCGGCCTGTTTTTGGGTCAGGACCAGCTTCTGCGGCTTCTTGTCTGGGTGCTTGATCCAGTGCGTGCGGAAGGCGTTGGACACCCGGCGGTGCAGTTCTGCCATGCCGGGGTGGTGTGGGGGGAGATCAACGATGTTTTTGGCTGCCATGGCGAGGAATTGTCGGCCCAAAACCGATACGCAACCGCCACCCATGAAACGAAAGAATGCGGCCCAGATAGCTGATTGAACATACAGCTTTGCGTATCAGGAAACGGCCTGCAGGCCTCATAGATGCTGGGTTTGCCGAACAACTTAGAAGGCTATTGCTCTATCCAGTTGAGCTACGGGCAGATGGATATTGGCCGGCTGTGTGGCCGGACGGGCTTGCGGAGTGTCCGCATCTGCGTAACGCAGGACGCTAATCATACCCGCCCTGGCCCCTGCTCTTGGCGCTGCCGCAGGGGCGATTTTGCTGCCGGGATGGTGATGCGGTTATAACCGGGCCATCCCCCTTGACTGCGCCCCTCACTGGAGCATTTGCCCATGCCACACAGCGTCACGCTGATCCACACCATTGCTGCCACCTTGGGCCTGGCGTTGGTGCTGGGCTTTCTGGCCGCCCGTCTGCGGCTGCCAGCATTGGTGGGGTACTTGCTGGCAGGGGTGGCCATCGGCCCGTTCACTCCCGGTTTTGTCGCAGATGCGGCCCTGGCCAGCCAGCTGGCGGAGATCGGTGTGATGCTGCTGATGTTTGGCGTGGGCCTGCATTTTTCGTGGGGCGACCTGCTGGCCGTGCGCAAGATTGCCGTGCCGGGTGCTGTGGTGCAGATGATCGTGGCGACGTCGCTGGGTATGGCGTTGGCCCTTTGGTGGGGCTGGGGCATGGGTGGTGCCCTGGTTTTTGGTCTGGCACTGTCGGTGGCCAGCACGGTGGTGCTGTTGCGTGCGCTGGAGACCCTGGGGATTCTGGACAGCTACACCGGACGCATCGCAGTGGGCTGGCTGGTGGTGGAGGATCTCGCCATGGTGCTGGTACTGGTCCTGCTACCCCCGCTGGGGGGATGGCTGGGAGGCGGCACCGGGGCCGACCTGGATGCTGCGCAGCTCTGGCGCACGCTGGGTTGGACCCTGCTGCAGGTCGGCGCGTTTGTGGTGCTGATGCTGCTGGTCGGGCGCCGGCTGTTTCCCTGGCTGTTATGGCAGGTGGCTCGCACAGGCTCGCGTGAGTTGTTCACGCTGTGCGTGGTGGCCGCAGCGGTGGGCATTGCGTTCGGGTCGGCTGCGCTGTTTGGCGTATCGTTTGCGCTCGGGGCCTTCTTTGCCGGCATGGTGATGCGCGAGTCCGAGTTCAGCCACCGCGCTGCGCATGAGTCGCTGCCTTTGCGCGATGCCTTTGCCGTACTCTTTTTCGTGTCGGTCGGCATGCTCTTCAACCCCGCCGTCTTGTGGGAGCGCCCACTGCAAGTGTTGGCAGTGGTCGCCATCATCATGCTGGGCAAGACGGTGGCCGCTGCGGGCCTGGTGCTGGCGTTCCGTTACCCGCTCAACACAGCGCTCACCGTATCGGCCAGCCTCGCGCAGATAGGTGAGTTCTCGTTCATTCTGGTCGCACTGGGTTCTTCGTTGGGGCTGCTGCCGCCAGAGGGGGCCAGCTTGGTATTGGCGGGGGCCCTGTTCTCCATGGCGCTCAACCCGTTGTTGTTCCATGCCATTGCGCCGTTGCAGGGCTGGCTGCGTGCCCGATCGGCGCTTGCGCGGCGGCTGGAGCAGCGGGATGACCCTTTGGCCGAACTGCCCACCAGCACCGATTCGCGTTACCTCGCGCGGCAGGTGGTTCTGGTGGGGTACGGCCGGGTAGGGCGGCGTGTGGCGGCAACGCTGGCGGCCAACGATATTCCGTTTGTGGTGGCGGAGCAGAACCGGGAGTTGGTGGAATCCTTGCGGGCCGATGGCGTGGCCGCCGTGTTTGGTGACGCGGTGGAGCCTGCCGTGCTGATCCAGGCCCACATTGCGCGGGCCGCCATGCTGGTGGTGGCCACCCCGGACGCGCTGCAGGTGCGCCAGATGATCGAGACGGCGCAGGCCCTGAACCCGGGCATCGACATCGTGGTGCGCAGCCACAATGAGGACGAGGCCCAGCGGCTGGTGCAGGAATGCAGCCATGCCCAGGTGTTCCTGGCAGAAGATGCCTTGGCACAGGCGATGGCACGCCATGTGCTGGAGCGTGCCCGGGACCGCCAGGCCCGCGCCACGCGGCCCGCGCCACTGCATGGATCGGCATGATTTGAAAGAAATCTGCCTGTAGCGCTAGAAGAATATGCCTGGGCAGCTATAAAATTGGTAGCAATAGTGCGTCTGCAGCCACAGTCGCAGCGCAGTATCCGGGCAGCGTCCTCACGGAGCGTCCCACCTGACCCCGCCAAGAACGCAGACCTCAGCCTCGCGCCATGCAGCGACCTGCCGCAAGGCACGGATCAATCTGTTTCTTCAAACACCAGCGATGGCACGGCCATCACGCGGGCGCTTTGGCCCAGGTCCTGGATCAGGTGGTTGGCAAAGTAGCTGTTCTGCGTGTCGGGCTCCAGCGCTGCCACGGCCAGATTGGCACGCGGCTGGTTCAGGGGCACATAGAAGCTGCCAGCAGGTGCATCAATGGCGCTGCGTACGGCAGACACTTGCACACGCACGATGTCGCCACCACCGGCAATGGTGCCGATCACGTCCTGGCGGTTGCCGGTTTCGCGCGCGGTTTCGCGGTAGCTCTCGGCCAGGACAGAACCTGGCTCTGCCACCCGCATGACCTGGATGCCCAGCTGGCGCAGGCGTTCCACTGCACCGCTGGCGTCTGCCGACAGCCAATAGCCGCAGGGCCGCGCACGCACCTTGGTGTTGCGCAGCGTCAGCGATGAGTTCCAGTCCACGCGAATGCTGCGATCGGCGCCGGTCTCGGGGTCCAGAAAATCCAGGTCGCGCTGGGTGGGCGTGGCCTCCGCTTCAATGACCACCTGGTCGCGGCAGGCCAGGGCGCTGACGTCGCGGGCCACGAACGAGCGTACCTGCTCCAGGTTGGCCGCCCGCTCGGCGGTGGTCCGCAGCGCGCTGGTGATGGCGGTGACCTGGGCATGCACGCGGCGCTGGATGTGCATGCGACCAATGCCCACCCCACGGGTCTCGATCAGCAGGCTGACCGTGTTCTTGAGGCCATGGACGTTGCGCCCCGTGTCGGGCTGGGTGCCCCCCATGGAGATGCGCTTGTCCTGCAGGTTGGTCGAGGTGGTGTAGTACCAGTCACTCGTCAGGCCCTGGGCCTTGAGGGCTGCCACCATGGGCTGGTGAAACCATTCCTGCGATGCCTTGGTGAGGAACTCCGGATAGTTGGCAGTGGTGGTGTATTGCAGCAGTGCGTCGTAGCGCTGGATGGCGTTGAACTTCTGCAGATAGCGACCCACCACGGTGTATTCATGGGCGTCCACGACCAGGATGGGGCGGTAGTCGTTGATGACCTGCGCAATGGCGCGGGCCTCGGGCGTGTTGAGCAACAGGTGGTCGCGGTTCAGGTCCACGCCGTTGGCGGTGACGCGGGTGCCCACCTCGGCGCCATCGGGGTTGGCGCGGGGCACCACCACCACGTTGATGCGGTCCAGCAGCGGCTCGAGCAGGCCCTGGGCCAGCTCACGGCTGATGACCAGCAGTGCCTCACTGCCTGCGGGTTCGTCGCCATGCTGCTGGCCGATCAGCACAACGGTGGGGCGGCCGCTCTTGTCCAGGCTGGCAGGGTCTGTGCCTGGGGCACGGGTGAGCAGCAGGCCCTGGATGGGCTCGCCGCGTTGCGAGGTGCCAATCTGCAGCAACTGCGCGCGTGTGCCGCCACGGGGCACGCCGTCGCTCAGCCCGCGCAGCCATTGGCCCAGCTCGGCATTGGTGGTGAAGGCCCTGCGGTCGGCACCCAGGCCGGGTGTGCTGTAGACCACAGAAGGGTTGGGGAACCGCGCGGCCACCGCATCGCCATAGGGCGGCGCCATGGGCGCCTCGTCGCGCACCAAGAGCGGCGCGGACGGGGGCAGGGGGCTGGCCACCACGGCAGCCCGTTGTGGCGGCAGCTGCGAGGGCGTCTGCTGTCCCAGCGGTGCGGGTACCACCGTACCTTGTTGTACGCGCGGCAGTGGCGCGGGGGCGCTGCGCTGCTGGGCAGTGGGGGGGGATGGCCAAGGGGGCAGCGGGGTGCTGCCGCAGGCTGTCAGCAGCAGTGCTGCCAGCGTGGCCGGGGCGGCCCAGCGCGCAATCCGTGGTTCAGGACGGGAAAGCGGGGCGGTATCGGCGCTGCGGCGCAGGAAATTGTGCTGGGTCATGGTGTGGGCTGCCAGAGAGAGCCCCTGGTGTGGGGCGAGTGGGGCGCTTTGTACGTGGATGTTACCTGCGCGCACCCGCCTCTCCTTGTCAGCGTACATCCCGTTGCAAACCCGTGGCGCCGTGGGCTGCCGCAGTGATCAGCGAGGGGTGTCGCTGGGTGCGGTGGCGTCGGTGGGCGGCGGCGAGACGCTCTGGGCCAGAGGAGAACTGGGTAGTTTCAGGCGCAGCAAGGCGCGCACAAAGCCGTGGTCTGAGCGCGTGCGGTCGCGTCCCTCATGCAGGTGGTCGTTGAAATAATCCACCCGGCGCACATCGCCCACTCTGTTGCGCCCATTGGGCAGGAACTCCTCGCTGACCAGGATCTGGTCCAGCACATAGGGCGCGCCCTGGTGGATGTGGGAGTAGGCCACGTCCTTTTTCAAGGCGAAATCTCCCTGCAGGTCGTACGCATTGAACAGGGCCACATCACGGGCTGACCGGTCGTAGGCGATGTCGGTGGTGGCGCAGATCAGTTGCGTGGTCACGCTGTCGGGGGTGTCGTTGAAGTCGCCCAGCACCACCAGGGGCACGCTGGTGCGGTGCAACAAGTCAATCACCAAGCACCGCAGCGCCATGGCCTCGGCGCCGCGCATGATCAGCGAGCGCAGCGATGCCAGTGCGACCACCTTGCGGTCGTCCCGGTCCTCCGTAGGCTGGCCCAATGCGTCCTGCAGAAATTTGGGGCGCTTGGATTTGAGGTGCGCGGTAAGGACGTTGAGGGTTTGGCCATGCTTCATCCGCAACGTGGCCACGAGGGGTGGGCGCTCGAAGCGCGTGTGTTGGCCAATGCCAGGCACATCCACCTGAAAGCCCGGCGGGAAGTCGGCAAAGGACTGCAATGCCTCGACCTTGAGCCGCGTGGCCAGGCCCACACGGGGCGTTCCCTGTGCGCCCTGTTGGGTGTCGTTGTTCTCTGCCCCTGGCACGGCGACAAAGTCGTAGCGCAAGCCACCCCGACCCAGCGCCCCTTTGAAGGCCGCGTCGTCCCAGACCTCCTGCACCGCTAGTACATCGGCGTTCAGTGCCCGAAAGCGCTCGCCCAGCCAGGTGATCTTGCGTTCAAACTCGGTCTGGCTGTAGGGGTCCTGGTTCTCGTAGAACAGGCGTCCCGGATTGGCCAGGTTGAGCACATTGCAAGTGGCCACCATGAGGGTGTCCAGCGGTTGGGGAAGTTCGTTGGGGCGCATGAAGGGCGTACAGCGTAGGCGGGGTCACGACGGCTGCACCCCTGTATCAACTGGCCTGCAGCGCGCGGCCGGACAGCACTTGCAGCCCGGGTCGGCCCAACTGTACGGCACGGACGAGCGCACGGGCCACCTCCGCCCCGGGGCGGGCACGGTAGTTGGCGGGCAGGACCGGGTTCAGCCACTGAAACAGTTTGAGCGACAGGGACTCTGCGGGCCGGTGGGCCTGTTGCAGCGCCCGGCGTTCGCCCATCAGCAGGGATGGGCGTGCGATGACCAGCGTCTCAAAACCCAGCTGCTGAAGGTCGCGCTCGACCTCGCCTTTGACGCGGTTGTAAAAAATGCGCGACTGCGCATTGGCCCCCAAGGCGGTGACCACGCCACAGCGGGTGGCGCCCGCCGCGCGCGCTGCGCGGGCCGTGGCCATCACGGCGTCATAGTCCACCGCACGGAACGCGCTCTGGCTGCCGGCTGCAGCCATGGTGGTGCCCAGGGTGATGTAAACATCATCGACGTGCGGCAAGGCGGGCATCGCCGCAAAATCCACCGCGTGCAGTTGCAGGCGGGGATGGTTCAGTGCTGGCGCACGCCGCCCTTTGGCGTGCAGCACATGGATGCTGGCGCCCGCTGCGTCCGTGGCGTTGGCAGGGGGCGCTTTGCGCGTCTCAGCGGTTAAAAGAGCCGCGAGGACCGCCTGGCCCACGAGGCCCGTTGCCCCGGCCACCACCGCCACCCGTGCCTGATCCGCCACCATAGCCGCCACCTCCAGAGTTGCGATACCCACCACCACCGCCGCCGCCACGGCGGCCGCGTTCAGCCATGCTGTCCACGCTGGTGCGCATGGGGTCGGGCTGACCGCCCGCACCGTGGCCCGAGCTGCGATGGCCTGGGTTGCTGTGACCCAGGTGTGTGCCCAGGTGCGCATTGGCGCGGGGGGGTTGTGCGTCATCGTAGCGATGACCACCGCCGCCTTCGGGGCGTGGGCCTCGGCTGCGCGCAGGTGCCTGGGCGGCGCCGTCACGGGCACCACCCCGGCCACCACCCTGGCCTCCGCGGCCGCCGCCGGCTGGACCCTGGGCGTTGCGTGGAGCCCCGCCGCCGGAACGGCCACCACTGCCACCACCGTTGCCTGCACGGGGGCCGCGCTCCCCACCTTGGCCGCCGCCCTGGCCTGCCTTGTTGGTGCGGATGCGCTCCATCATTTCGCTGCGGGCGGCCTTGGCGGCTGCCTGCATCACATCACGGCTCGGGGGCTTGCCTGCGCCGCCCCAGATGGTCTGGCGGCCCATGGCGATGGGTTCCGCCTTCTCTCCGGGTTCTGGGCCAAAACCTTCGATCACCTGGACAGGAATCTGCTGCTTGGTAAAGCGCTCGATGTCCATCATGAAACCTTCTTCGTCCATGCAGACCAGGCTCACGGCTTCGCCCGTAGCGCCTGCGCGGCCCGTACGGCCGATGCGGTGCACGTAGTCTTCGGAGACGTTGGGGATTTCGTAGTTGACGACGTGCGGCAGGTCATCGATGTCGATGCCACGTGCGGCGATGTCGGTGGCCACCAGGGCACGGATCTCGCCACTCTTGAAGCCCGCCAACGCCTGCGTACGGGCACTCTGGCTCTTGTTGCCGTGCAAGGCCATGGCCTGCACACCGTTCTTGGTCAGGAACTCGGCCACGTTGTTGGCGCCGAACTTGGTGCGCGTGAACACCAGCACCTGGCTCCAGTTGTGTTGCTGGATGATGTGCAGCAGCACCTGCTTTTTCTTGCCGCGGCCCACGGGGTGGATCACTTGCGAAATACGCTGCACCGTGGTGTTGCGCGGGGTGACCTGGATGCTTTGCGGGTTCTTGAGCAGGGTGTTGGCCAGCTCGCGGATCTCGTCGCTGAAGGTGGCCGAGAACAGCAGGCTTTGCTTGTCCTTGGGCACCAGAGCCAGCACCTTCTTCACGTCGTGGATGAAGCCCATGTCGAGCATGCGGTCGGCTTCGTCAAGCACCAGCACCTGCACGGTGGACAGGTCCAGGAAGCCCTGTTGCTGCAGGTCCAGCAGACGGCCGGGGGTGGCCACCAGGATGTCCACGCCGCGCTTGATGCGGTCGATCTGTGGGTTCATGCCCACACCACCGAAGACCACGGTGGAGTTGATGTCCAGGTACTTGCCGTATTCGCGCACCGATTCTTCGACCTGGGCCGCGAGCTCACGGGTAGGGGTCAGCACCAGGGCGCGGATGCCCTTGCCGCCAAACTTGTTCTTGGGGGCCGTGCCTTGCGAGAGGCGGTGCAGCATGGGCAGGGTGAACGCAGCGGTCTTGCCGGTGCCAGTCTGCGCGCCGGCCAGAAGGTCGTGGCCTTCCAGAACGGCGGGAATGGCCTGGGCCTGAATGGGCGTGGGGGTTTCATAGCCCGTTTCGTGCACGGCCTTCAGGATGGCAGGAGCCAGGTTCAGTTCGTCAAATGTCATGTCGTTGGATGCGCCCGTCCGGGGCGCTGGGTATCCGCCTGTCGTGCAACCGGGAGGTTGCTGAGCCAGTCTCAGGCTGATGAGGTTCAGGATTGGGAGCCCGGAAGCGTGGCTTCCTTCGTCCCCAGCAGTGTGCTGATGTGGCGGGCAACTGGAGCCCACAACGGGGGTATTGTCGCATGGACCGATAATCTAGGGTTTGAGAGCGCGTTCGGCGTCTTTTTGGAATGCTCCAAATGGCCCTATGAACCTGCTCGGATGCAGACTTCCTGCCCACTTTCGCAAGCTAGAACCCTCCATGGCCCAATACGTTTATTCGATGAATCGCGTCTCCAAGACCGTGCCGCCCAAGCGGCAGATCTTGAAGGACATCTCCCTGAGCTTTTTCCCGGGCGCCAAGATTGGTGTGCTGGGTCTGAACGGCTCGGGCAAATCCACGCTGCTCAAGATCATGGCCGGCGTAGATAAGGAAATCGAAGGCGAAGCCATTCCGATGCCGGGCATCAAGATCGGCTATCTGCCCCAGGAGCCTCAGCTCAACTCGGAGCACACAGTCCGCGAAAGCGTGGAAGAGGCCATGGGCGAGGTGTTTGCCGCCAAGGCCAAGCTGGAAGAGGTGTACGCCGCCTACGCCGAGGCCGATGCAGACTTTGACGCACTGGCCGCTGAACAGGCTCGCCTGGAAGCCATCATTGCGACGGCGGGGACGGACTCCGAGCACCAGCTCGAAATCGCTGCCGATGCCCTGCGCCTGCCTCCTTGGGACGCCAAGGTTGGGCTGTTGTCTGGTGGCGAAAAGCGCCGCATTGCGCTGTGCCGCCTGCTGTTGTCCAAGCCTGACATGCTGCTGCTCGACGAACCCACCAACCACTTGGATGCTGAATCGGTGGACTGGCTGGAGCAGTTCCTGCACCGCTTTCCGGGCACCGTGGTGGCCATCACCCACGATCGCTACTTCCTCGATAACGCCGCGGAGTGGATTTTGGAACTGGACCGCGGCTACGGTCACCCCTACAAGGGCAACTACAGCACCTGGCTGGACCAGAAGCAGGCCCGTCTGGAATCTGAAAACAAGGGTGAGGAGGCACGCGCCAAGGCCCTGAAGAAGGAACTGGAATGGGTGCGCCAGAACGCCAAGGGCCGTCAGGCCAAGAGCAAGGCGCGTATCGCCCGTTTCGAGGAACTGAGCGACTACGAATACCAAAAGCGCAACGAAACGCAGGAAATCTTCATTCCTGTGGCCGAGCGTCTGGGCACCCAGGTCATTGAGTTCCACAACGTCACCAAGTCTTTCGGCGACCGTGTGCTCATCGACAACCTGTCCATGACCATCCCAGCGGGTGCCATCGTGGGCATCATCGGTCCGAACGGTGCCGGTAAATCGACCCTGTTCAAGCTCATCGCGGGCCGCGAGCAGCCGGATAGCGGTGAGGTGGTGATCGGCTCGACCGTGAAGATGGCCTTTGTGGACCAGCACCGCGATGCCCTGTCGGACGACAAGACCGTGTGGGAAGACATCTCCGGCGGCCTGGACATGATCAACATCGGCAAGTTCACCATGGCCAGCCGTGCTTACGCAGGGCGCTTCAACTTCAACGGTGGCGACCAGCAAAAGAAGGTGGGCATGCTGTCGGGCGGTGAGCGTGGCCGTCTGCACTTGGCCAAGACACTGATTGCTGGCGGCAACGTGCTGCTGCTGGACGAGCCTTCGAACGACCTGGACGTGGAAACCCTGCGCGCGCTGGAAGACGCTTTGCTCGAATACGCGGGCACAGTGTTGGTTATCAGCCACGATCGCTGGTTCCTGGACCGGATCGCCACGCACATTCTGGCCGCCGAAGGTGACAGCCAGTGGACGTTCTTTGACGGCAATTACCAGGAGTACGAGGCCGACAAGAAGAAGCGGCTGGGTGAAGAAGGTGCAAAGCCCAAGCGGATGCGTTTCAAGGCCCTCAAATAAAGGCCGAGGTCAAGTAGGATTGCATCTGGAAACCTCTTGTCCGATTCCTCCCTCCCACCATGTCCCTGCCCGCATCGCGTCTGAGAGCCGTTTTCCGCGCCTGCGTTGTCAACGCCGTTCGCGGTGGCGAGGCCTTGATGGGGCAGCTCGTCAAGGTCACCCAAAGTGCCTTGACCAGCGAGGAGTCGGCCAGCCGCAACATCCAGCAGCGCAATTTGTTCAGTGATGCACTGCGGCTGCTCAACGAGCACGAGGCTGCGCTGGTCAAGGGCTATCCCATGGCCTTGCTGGAAATATTTGCCGAAGGCCCTGCGGTCGCCAAGGGGCGCAGTTCGGCCGACGACACCGGCATGGACTTTGGCGAGCTTTCGCTCATGGACGAAAGCGAGATGCAGGCCCAGGTGGAACTGTCCAAGGCCCAGCAGTCTGCGCTGCATGCGACCGACGCCGTACTGGCCGAACTCAACACCCTGGTGAGCGCTGCGCAAGGTTTGCGCAGCGTGCAACCCGAGCGCAACCCTCTGCGGCCCGAGAGCTACATCCGTGCATTGCAGCAGGTGGTGGGTGAGACCGGCGTCTCGGCCGAGGTACGGCAGCTGTGGATGCAGCACATGCGCGACCTGCTCGGGAAGCTGCTGGCCGAAGAATACAAAAAAACCGCCCAGAGCTTGCGTGAGCATGGCGTACAGCCGGTGGGCTACGCAGTGCTGGGCACGCCTGCGGGCGGCGGTCGCGGCCAAGGCACCGGTTACGGTGGGTCTGGCTATGGCGGGCCCGGTACGGGTTACGGGGGCGGTTATTCCGGGTACGGCCCCTCAATGAACGCGCCCATGGGGGACTATGGCAACACAGGTTATGGGCGTGGTATGGGCCCCAGCACAGGCTGGAGCGGCGACTCCCAGCAGGGTGCCATGGTGCCCGTGCCCGTGGACGCTGCCGAAGAGGCATTGCTCACGGTCGGCATCCTGCGCCAGATGTTGGCGGGCGGTGATCCATTTGCCCCTCCTCCGGTCTACGGCGCCGTGCCCGCACAGGCGGTGGTCATGCCCAGCGGCGCGGGTCAGCCGGGCTGGGTGGACCCCCGCGCGGGAGCCGCCAGCGCTCAGTCATCGTTGGCCGGGGGCTACTACCCGTCGGGTGCGGCCGCTGAAGCGATTGAAGACATGGCGCAGCTGGAGCGCCTGGTGGGCCGTCTTGCCGGTGGGGGCACGGTCAGCCAGGCGGGCTCTTTGCCCGTGCCTCTCGCAGGCTGGCGTGGGCCTGGCGTTGCGCCGGTGGTCTATGCAGCCATGCCCATGGAGGCTGCTACCCAGTCCACCGCCATGGCGGTGGAGGTGGTGGGGCGCATGATGGCCAACATCTCCCAGGACGCCCGTTTGCTGCCCCCTGTGCAGCAGGCCGTCAAGAGCCTGGAGCCTGCGCTCAAGCAATTGGTGCACCACGACGGCCGGTTTTTTACCGACAGCAGCCACCCTGCGCGCCGCCTGCTTGATGAGCTTACGCAGCGCAGCTTGGCATTCACCGCCGAGACAGAGCCTGGCTTCAGCCGCTTCATGCGACTGGTGACCGAGGCTGTGGGCCACCTGTCTGCCCATGAGGTCAAGGACGCGGGGCCGTTCGACACCGTGCTCAAAGCGCTGCAGTCTGCCTGGGACACCCAGGAGCAAAAGATCAAGGCCCAGCAGGAGGCCGAGCAGAAAGCCAAATTGCAGGCGGAGCAGCGCGAACTGCTGGCCGAGAAGATCGCAGCCGATATCCGCAAGCTGCCGGATGTGGACAAGGTGCCGTCGGACGTGCTGGATTTTGCGGCGGGCCCCTGGGCTGACGTGGTGGCGCTGGCGCAGGTGATGCGCAGTGACGATAGCCAGGAAGATGACCCCAGCGGTTACCTGGCGCTGGTTCCCGTGTTGCTGTGGACTGCGCAGCCTGACCTCACGCGCCAGGAGACGGACCGGCTCAACGAAGCCATCCCCGGCCTGCTGGCCAAGCTGCGCAAGGGCCTCAAGACCATCAACTACCCTGCGGTGCAGACCAGCGCATTCTTGCAGCGGCTCGTGGCGTTGCACCAGGCCGCTTTTGAAAAACCGGCTCCTGCCCCAGTGTCCGCCCCTGCGGGAGAGCCCGAAGTGGCCCCGGAGGCGACAGAGCCGTCCGAATCGGCAGAGGCGTCCGCTCCTGCACCGCAGGACAGTGCCCAGGCGCCGCTGGACACCCCGGACCCTTACGCTGATTTTGTCATCGGGGCCTGGGTGGAGCTGGTGACCAATGGCCGGGTGGTGCGCACCCAGCTGACCTGGGCCAGCCCGCATGGCACCCTGTTTTTGTTCACTGCGCCGGATGCCAGCACCCAGTCCATGACCCGCCGCATGCGCGACAAGCTGGCGGCCGAAGGCTCGCTGCGCGTGGTGCCGGCCCAGCCGCCCAAGCCCGCCAAGCCTGCGGTCCGCGCTTCGGGCTCTACGGAAACGGGCGGGGTAGATCGCAAGTCGTCCGAGGGCCGTACGGGCTTCGGCTCCAAAATGGCGCCGCTGTCCAAATCCGCCCCCCTGGCCCCGGCTTCGGGTGCCAAGTCGCCCAAGAATCGCTGATCGCACAGACACGCGCGCTGCGGGTGCCACCTTGAGGCCGCGAGCGGCCTTGTGCAGCTGTAGAGCTGGTCAACGCCCAGTTACTGCTGCACTCCCTGTTTCCGTCACGCTGTTGTTCGTCATCCCTTCGCCCGGAGTGCTGTGGTCAGCAGATCCACCAGCCCCTTCCGACGCGCGCAGCAGTTTTTTGCGCACCAGGTGGATGTGGTTGCGCAGGGCATACAGCTCGTCCGCATACGACAGAGGCACGCTCACCTTTTCGGCCTGGGCTTCCAGTCCGTCGAGGGTGCGCAGCAGGGTTGAGGGGTCGCTTTTGCCCATTTCCAGGTCGTTTTCGATCTCGCGCAGGCGGCCATACCAGCGGAACACCCGTGACCGCACCCGGAACTGGTAGAGCGGCGGCACGATGCGCGACAGCGGCAGCATGATGGCCAGCAAGATGCCCAGCACCAGCCACATGCGCTCAATCAGGTTGGCCATCCAGAACGGCAGGTAGCGTTGCAGCATGGGCACCGGCTCGTTCATGGCGCGGTCGCCCTCCTTGGCAATCGGCAGCTCGCTGCCGCGCGTGTTGGGAAACTCACGCGCCCGGTTGAACCAGCCCGCGCCGCTGTGCAGCTTTTGTGCGTTCTGGGCAAACAGGGTCAGCAGGGCGGGGTGCGTGCCGTCGCGCGCCAGCAGGGACGTGGTGGTGGCCACGAGCCGAACATCGCGTTGGGGCACGTTGGCCGCGAGGTCCACCACCCCGCGTGGCAAGGTCACGGGGGTGAGGAACGGAAACCGCCGTGTGTAGGCCTCGTTCTGCGCGAAATCCAGCAGCTGCACGCCAGGCGTTTGCAGCAGCATCTGCACCATCAGGGATTCAGGCGCCGAGGCAAATACCAAGGCGTCGAGCCTCCCCGCCAAAAACTCCACCGTCGCGGGCGTCTGTTCCAGGCGCGATAGCTTGACTGCGCTGGGCTCCACCTTATTGGCCTGCAGCAACCGCTCGATCAGCGTGGGCACGCCGCTGCCCTCCGACCCCACATTGACCCGCCAGCCGCGTAGCTGCCGCAGGCCATCGAGCCGGGGTGCGTTGTGCATGCGCTCTGCTGCATCGGTGCGGTAGAACAGCCACAGCGGCTCTACAAACAGGCTGCCCAGCGATACCAGGTTGTCCGGATCATCGGGTTGCAGTTCGGCTGTGCCGCCCTGTACAAAAGCGACATCGGCCTGGCCGTCGCGCAGAAGCTGCAGGTTGTGCGATGAGCCCTCGCTGGGCAGCAGCACCACATCAATGCCGTCCGCCGCCAGCGCCTTCTGGTAGCGCTTGCCAAACTCCTCATAGGCACTTTGGGCAGGGCCTGTGGCCAGGATCACCGTCTTGGGGGGATTGGGGTTGAGCCACCAATAGGCCAGCACCAGCAGCCCGACCGCCAAGAAGGCGAGGGGGCCTGCTGACACAATCAGATCGCGCAGAGTGAGGAAAGTGTTGCGAAAGGCCTGGGGCATGGGGGTGGACAAACAGAGCGAAACGGGGCGGCGGTATGCCTGGATGGGGTGACGCGGCCCCTGGGTGGACCCGGAGCCATATCTCGCTATCAGCGAGCCGGTGGATTATCCAGGCAGGCGTGGCGGCGACGCGCACCAGCTCCGGGCATCCCGCACCGGGAGTCGCCCAGGTCTCAGATAGCTGGAGGACTGAAACCGCCGGCCAGCGAGGGCTCCTACTGCGGCAGGCGCCTGCGTTGGCGCTCATAGGCCATGCATTCCTGCAGCGAGAGCATGTCGTTCTGGTCCACATCCGCTGCCTCAAAGTAGGCCATGCGTGCCTGCACCACCTCCTTGAACGACAGCTTTCCGTCCCCGTCCTTGTCGGCTGCCGCCAGCCGCCTCAGCTGGCCTTTGCCGATGCGGGGCAATTGGCCCAGCTGGGAGAGATGGACGTAGCCCTCTCCATCGGGCCCCAGGCTGTGCCAGCTCTGCACGATGTCCTGGTGGAACTCGTCCAGCGACACGTTGCCGTCATGATTGAGATCGGCTGCCGAGCAGATGGCCTGCAGCCGGTGGGTGAGGGTTGGCGCCACCGGTTTGTGCGCCTTGGCAGGGCGTGGTGGCGTGGTGGGCGACGATATGGAGGTGTCGGCCGCATTGGCCGCGTGCGTCGTTGTTGCCAGCACCAGGGCGCAGGCGCCTGCACAGATCCAGTGAAGAGTTGTTTGCATGGGACCTCCTTACCACCACCAGCGTTGGCTGGGGCTGCGGTTGCAGGGCCAGACCATGGTGTGTGCCCCAGGGCGGACCTGGCCTGCGTCTACATCCAGGCATTTGCCGGTGAGCTGGCTCACGATCTGCCCACCCAGGGTAGACCAGCTTTGGCTGCGCGAGCCCGAGCAGGACCACAGCACCACCCGCGCGCCGTCCCGTGGGTCGCCTCGGTCCACGTCCACGCACAGGTCGCGCACCCGGATCTCGCCGCCGCGCCCCACCGCAAAACGCTGGGACGCCGTCCCGTTGCATTCGTACACCTGCAGGGTGGTGCCGGGCTGGAATTTGCCACCCCTCACGTCGAGGCACAGACGGCCGTCCACCCGGATCTCGCGCCCCCAGTCCCCGCCCTGGCCGGGGTAGTCCGGGTACTCGGGGCGACGGTCGTTGTCGTGCCGGTTGTGGTTGGCCAGCAACGCGATGCCGGCAATGGCCGCCACGGCCGCCACAGCTGCTCCGGCATTGGAGCCGCTGCTGCTACCGGATGCATAGGTGCGTGTGATCTTGAAACGTCCCCCGCAACCACCGTTGGTCCACAGCTCGCGATTGGTCAGGTCGTAGCCCCAGGTGCGGTTGAAGCGGCAGGCCCCCTGGGTTTGTTCCACCAGATCCACCTGGGTCACGTCGTCCGCGAGGCGGTAGGAGGTGTAGCCGCCGCTGGACTGCAAATCCACCAACTGGTCCTGCGCCTGTGCCGCCGGGGTGCTCACGAGCAATGGCAGGCACAGCAGCCATGCATGTTTCCGAAAGGCCTGGTCTCTCATGGGTTCACTCTCCTTGTTCCGATCAGGGGCCATGGGGATGGGTGTGGTGCCGTGGGCCCCGGCCCAGGGCACCAACCGTCACCGGCATCATAGGACGGTCTGATGCTTGTGTGCCCGGCGACAGGGGCGCCATCGGTTGAAATCTCGCTGGAGCAGCGGGGGCTGTTCGTGCATGATGGCATCGCGCTGGGGCAGCCCCTTGTCTGCCTGTGTACTACCCACCCACTGCCGTGTCCGATGAAACGCTTCTATGTCGTTGCCTCCATCCCACTGCTGCTGGCGGCGCTCATCCCCATTGCTGCATCCCTGTGGGTGGCCCACCGCCAGGCCAAGGAAGACCAGGTCGCCTATCTGACCTCGTTGGCGGACGAGGTGCTGCGACGCGGCGTGGCCTCGCGCCAGCAGCTGGTGGCGGCGCTCAACGATCTGGACGGAGATCCGCACCCCGCTTGCAGCCAGGCCAGCCTCACACGCATGCAGCAGCTGGTGGGCACCTCGTTCTATCTGCAGGGCATGGGGGCGGTCAGGGACGGAGCGTTGGTCTGCAGTACCCTCACCGCGGGCAATGAGGTGGTACCGCTCACCGGCAACCACATGGTCACCTCGACGGGTATCTCCACCTGGATTGGCGCCCGCCTGCCCTTTGCCCCGGAGCAGCCTTTCAACATCTACGCCCGCAACGGCCATGCGGTGATCATTCACCCGGGCATCGTGATTGACATGCCTGTGCTTCATGCGGATGTCGCGCTGGGGCTTCTGATCAGCACGCCCCGCGCGCTGATCCGGTCCAAAGGTCCGCTGGATACCCGGTGGCTGAACCTCTACACGCCCCATGTGAACAACGTGGCTGAAAGCGAGACCCACTACATCGTCTTTCGGGTGTCGAAGGAAAACAATGTGGCGGCGGTCGCGGCGGCTCCCAAGGCGCTGGCCCACGAAGGGCTCAAGGCCCAGGCGCTGATCCTGGCACCCCTGGGGCTGGTGGCCAGTGCCCTGTTTGCGCTGGGCGTGGCGATGCTCACCCGGTGGCAGTTGTCGCCACGCGTCAGACTGCGGGCGGCCCTGCGCCGGCACGAGTTCTTCGTGCTCTATCAGCCCATCGTGGATCTGGAAACCGGCCAGTGGGTGGGGGCGGAGGCTCTGCTGCGCTGGCGTCGCCGCAACGGCACCCTGGTGCCCCCGGATGAATTCATTGCAGAAGCGGAGAAGGCCGGTGTGATCGCGCACATCACGCGGTACGTGATGGATGTGGTGCTGGCCGACTTGCCCGAGATGCTCAAGGCACGCCCGGGTTTTCATGTGAGTTTGAACCTCTCGCCCCAGGATCTGGTGGCCGACGGACCCGTGCAGTACCTGCAGCGGCGCTTCAGCGCCATGGAGATGCCGCCGGGCGCGCTCATGCTGGAGGTTACCGAGCGCGGGCTGGTGGACATCGAGGCTGCACGGCCCGCGCTACGGGCTGCGCGGCAGATCGGTGCATCGATTGCGCTGGATGACTTCGGTACGGGTTACTCCAGCCTGTCCATGCTGGAGTCCATCGACATCGACACCCTCAAGATTGATCGCATCTTCATCGCCAGCATCGGCGCGCAAGCCGCCATCAGCCCGGTGACTACCCACATCATCGAAATGGCCCACATGCTCAAGCTGGCACTGATTGCCGAGGGCGTCGAGACTCAGGACCAGGTGGACTTCCTGATTGCCCGGGGTGTGCGCCAGGCCCAGGGTTGGAAGTTTGCCCGTGCCATGCCGCTGAATGATCTGCTGGCCGGCATGCGCCCGCAGCCAGCCGTTTCACCACGTGGCTCGGTGCAAGATTGATCCCGCCCTGTTGGATGGCGCGGCAGGGGATGGGGGACGCTACTTGATCAGCAGCGCCGATCCGCTGCCGTGAATACGAAACACCGCCACAGCACTCACAAGGTCATCGGCCTGCCCACGCAGGCTGGATGCAGCAGCAGCCATCTCCTCCACAAGGGCCGCATTCTGCTGCGTGGCCTGGTCCATCAGCGTGACGGCCTCGCTCACCTGCGTGACCCCCGAGCTTTGCTCAGAGCTGGCAGCACTGATCTCCCCCATGAGGTGGGTGACGTTGCGTATGCTGGCAACCACCTCTGTCATGGTGTGGCCGGCCTTGTCCACGAGAGCCGTGCCGTGTTCCACGCGGCCGACACTTTCCGTGATCAACTGCTTGATCTCCTTGGCCGCAGCCGCGCTGCGCTGGGCCAGGTTGCGAACCTCGCTGGCCACCACGGCAAAGCCCCGCCCCTGGTCACCGGCACGGGCAGCCTCCACGGCCGCGTTCAGCGCCAGGATGTTGGTCTGGAATGCAATGCCGTCGATCACGCTGATGATGTCATTGATCTTGCGGCTGGAGTCGTTGATGTCCTTCATGGTGGCCACCACCATGGCCACCACGTCACCGCCTTGTTGCGCAACGGTCGACGCTGAATGCGCCAGGCGGTTGGCATGAATCGCGTTGTCTGCGTTCTGCTTCACGGTGGAGCCCAGTTGCTCCATGGAGGCAGCGGTTTGCTGCAGCGCGCTAGCCTGTTGTTCCGTGCGCATCGACAGGTTGTGGTTGCCTTGCGCGATCTCGGCGCTGGCGGTCGATACGCTTTCTGATCCCTGGCGCACCCCTGCCACCAGGTTGGAAAGACTCAGCCGCATGGCTTCCATCGAAGTGACTACCGAAGCAATTTCGTTCTTGCCCTGCGCCACCAGTGGGGTGGCCAGGTTGCCCCGCGCAAACTCCCGCGTCGCCTGGCTTGCCTCGTTCAGGGGCCGGACGATGGAGCGGGTGGTGGCCACACCCAGCACGCAGGCAAACACCACCATGGCCACGCTGAGCAAGACCAGCTGTAGCCGCAGCGATTCAAACTGGCGCATCGATTCCTGGCTGGCACGTTTGCTGATGGCGTCGCTCTCGGCCAGGAAGGCTTCGATGTCGGCCACCAGCCTGGTCAGCAGGGGGCGGCATTGCTCGTTGATTTTCTTGATCGCCGCATCTTTTTCCCCTTGGCTCCCCAGTCGGGTGATCTCCAGCGCCACGGGGCCATAGGCCGCTTCGGTGTTCTTGATCTGGGCCAGCAGCTTGTTGAGGGGGGCGGTTTCAGGCGGGCCGACCTTGAGGGCATCTTCGACTCCCTGGAGTGCCTTGCCCATGCCTTCATGTGCGACTCCAATGCGACGTGTTTCCGCGTCGGCATCTTCCTTGGAGCCCGCGATCACCAGGTTGCGGGCAGACACGGCCCTCGCATTGGCTGTATCCAGCACCCGGTTGCCCAGGCTTTTGATCACGTTCAGGTGATTGACCTGGTTGTCCAGGCTCTCCTGTGTCATGGACTCGCCACGGATACCCATGATGGCGACCAGGATCAGTGCACAGGTCAGGACAACATATCCAATACCAAGACGCGTCTTGATGCTCAGGTTCTGCAGGACATTCATGCGATGGACCCTCCAGCTGGTGATACGGGATGAGGCGCTTTTTCGGAGCACGCAGGAGCGGCAGGAAACCGGTGTTTACCATTTCGTAACGTGGGGCGCAACACGTTGCCACCGCCACCCTGCGGCGTTCTGGCGATATCGATGCGGCGGTGCGCAGCCGCCGCCTTGGGCGCACGATGGTGCACAGGCCCTGATCTTCTGGGGGTTCCGGCGCGCGTCAAGAAGTTTTTGACCGAAAGGTGCGGATGGCGCGCTGGGCACCCTGCTTGTGCAGGGGTAAGCGAGGGCGGGCGTGACCTGCCCTAACCGCGCACCGCACTTCTGAATGCGGCAGACAGTGCTGCAATCGCATCACTGGGTCGGCCATCCGGGGCCCGGCTGTGAAGCACCACCGGCAGGCTTGGCAGTGCAGGAAGCCCAAGCCGGGCACCTACGTCCACCGCGCCCCAGGGCAACATGCGGGGTGCCAGTGCGGCTACGCCCAGCCCTGCAACAACGGCTGCGGACACTGCCGCCACGCCGCCGCCCACAAACACCTCGCGCCAGGGGATGGCGGCCGCATCCAGCAGTTTTCCTGCCATCGCACGCACACCGCAGGGCTCTGCCAGGGTGGCCAGCGGCAGGGTGGAACCAGCGCGGTGCTGCCAGTGAGGCGCGGCAAACCAGCCAAATCGCTCTTCGGCCAGCACTTCGCCATCGCTGCGCCCGGCATGCATGCGGACCATGGCCGCGTCGAGTTCGCGCCGGTCAAAGCTTTGCAGCAGGTCACCCGACGAGCCGATCCGGATGTCGATCAACAGCTGAGGGTCTTGTGCGTTCATGCGAGCAATCAGTGCGGGCAGTTCAGGCCCGGCGACGTGGTCACTGATGCCGATGGCCAAACGCTGCGGTGCTTCACCCAGCGCAGCCAGGGCACGCTCATGTGCAGCAAGCAGTGCGCGGCCATGGTCCAGGAAGGCGGCTCCCTGCGCTGACAGTTCTACATACCGGGGGGTGCGCTCCAGCAGCCGGCAGCCCAGCCGGTCCTCCAGCCGCTTGAGCTTGAGGCTCACAGCGGCCTGGCTGGTCTGCATGGCCTCGGCTGCTCGGGTAAAGCTCTCCAGCTCGGCAACACGGACAAAAGCCTCGACGGCATCCAGATCCAGAGGGCGCTGCATGATATGTTCTTGTTATTGTTGATATAAGTATCAATAGCATATCAATATGGATAGCATGGCACCAGCTTTTTCACAAAAGGACCCTCCATGCCGCTCATCCACATTGCCATGCGTGCCGGCAAGCCCGCTGCCTACCGGCAAGCGATTTTCGACACGCTGTACCGCGCCATGCGCGAGACCTTCAATGTGCCCGAGGACGATCAGTTCATGACCCTGACCGAGCACGATGCCGCGAATTTCCGCTACAGCCCGTCGTACCTGGGCGTGGCACGCAGCGACGATGTGGTGTTCATCCAGATCACTGCCAACAACACACGCACGCTGGAGCAGAAGAAGGTGCTGTTTCAGCGCATCGCCCAGCTTCTGGGCGAAAGCCCAGGCCTCAGGCCGGAAGATGTGTTCGTGAACATTGTTGAGGTGGCCAAGGAGAACTGGTCCTTCGGCCACGGGCTGGCGCAATACGCCTGAGGGCCGGCGCGGGGGCAGAAACCGCCAGCTCCAGGGCATGGGACGAAGCCTGCAGCAGATGCCAGTCAACGCCAGTCAACGCCAGCCGGTGCCACCGGGAAGGAGACGCCACGCACCGTCTGCGTGGCGCATGCCGATTCTTGCGCTTCAGCCCAGATCGGCGGCCGAGGGCAGGTACAACCCCTCGGCGGTAGTGATGGCGCGCGCAGCCCGTGCTGCCCGCGCCGTGGCGATGGCTGTGGCCTCGGCCGCCATGGTGGCCAGCACCATCATGCCCGGGCTCTTGCCGCTGCGGCCCGTGCCCAGGCTGAACAGGGTGTCGCCGTCCGACATGGTGTGCACGGGGTTGATGCTGCGGGCCAGCCCGTCGTGCGCGGCCACGGCCAGGCGGTGGGCCTGCACCTTGGTGATGACCGCGTCAGTGGCGACCACCCCGATGGTGGTGTTGGTGCCCGCCAGCAGGGGCTGGGGCGGGTCGCCGCGCAGCAGGGCGCGGCGCGTGTCGCGCAAACGCAGGCCGTCGTCGGTGCGTGCCCCGGCAATCACTTGCGCGGTGTCGGGGTCGATCACGTCGCCCAGCGCATTGCAGGCGATGAGGGCTCCTACCGTGACGCCGTCCACGGTGACGGAGGCGGTGCCGATGCCACCCTTCATCGCACGCTGAATGCCGAAGATCTTGCCCAGCGCCGCACCGGTGCCAGCGCCCACGTTACCTTCGGCCGGGTCTGCGGTGGAGGCGGCCTCGCACGCCGCGTAGCCCGCCGCAGCATCGGGGCGCACGCGCATGTCGCCCACCAGCAGGTCGAACAGCACGGCGGCGGGCACGATGGGCAGGCGGCCCACGGCCACGTCGAAACCCACGCCGCGCTCTTCCAGCCAGCGCACGGCGCCGGTGGCGGCATCCAGCCCCCAGGCGCTGCCGCCCGCGAGCATGATGGCGTGCACCTTGTCCACCAGGTTGGAGGGGTGGAGCAAATCCGTCTCGCGCGTACCGGGTGCGGCACCGCGCACATCCACCCCGGCCACAGCGCCCTCGCGGGTGATGATGACGGTGCAGCCCGTGGGGCGGCGGGTTTCGGTGAAGTGGCCGACCTCGATGCCGGCCACGCGGGTGATGCTGCCAGCGTCGCCAGCCAGTGTGTTGGAGGAAGTCATGGCCGCTGATTATGGTGCCCGGGCGCCTTGCTGCACTTGCGCAGTATCAGCGCCCCGGTGCCGCGCGCGGAGCCGCTTCAGGGCGCTTTCTCGATCCGCTGGACATGGTAGGCCCCGCTGACCTGTTCGGCCCGAAAGCGTACCTTGTCACCCGGTTTCAGGTCGCCGACTACGCTGGCGTCTGCCACGCGGAACACCATGGTCATGGGCGGCATCTCCAGGTTCTTGATCTCGCCGTGTTTGAGGGTCAGGCGCAGGGTGCGCGGGTCCCAGCGGGTGATTTCGCCTTCGCTCAACTCCGCCTGTGGCGCGGACGGTGCGGTGGCGGCGGGGTGGTGGCTGCTGTGGCTGTCTGCGGCAGCCCCTGCGGGCGCCTGCGCCAGGGCGGGCCCTGCAACCAGGACAAACAGGGCGGCAGCCAGCGGGATGGAGAAGAAGTGCTGGGTCATGTGGATGCCTTTTTGTTGTAGCTGTTGAAGATGCGCGTGCTGCCGTCGTGCGCTACCAGCAGCACGTCGTACGGGTCGCGCCGGTCGCCATACACGGCGCCGTCCATGCCTGGCGAGCCCACGGGCATGCCCGGCACGGCCAGGCCCAGGGCCTTGGGCTTTTGCTGCAGCAGCTTGCGCACATCGCTGGCGGGCACGTGGCCTTCCACCAGGTAGCCGCCCACCAGCGCGGTGTGGCACGAACCCAGTTTTGGCGGCAGGCCCAGGCGGGCGCGCACGGCGTTGTTGCCGGTGGCATGCACCTTCACGGCAAAGCCGTTGGCTTGCATGTGGTCCACCCAGTCCTGGCAGCAGCCGCAGTTGGGGTCTTTCCACACTTCTAGCGGTGTGGGCGTGTTGGTGGCTGCGCGGGACCCAACCGGCAGCAAAGCGACGGCCAACCCCGCGCCCAGCAAATGCAGAGTGGTGGCCAGCCATTGGCGGCGGGCAGGGCTGGGGAGCGCGGTCATGGATGCGGATGCAGCGCGAGGGCGTTGGAGGGGCATGGTGTTTCTCCTGGCGTTATGGATGGCGGGGCAGCACGGTGATGGTGCCGGTCATGCCGGCCTGGTAATGGCCGGGGATGAGGCAGGCAAAGTCAAAGCTTCCTGCGCGGTTGAAGTGCCACACGATGTCGCCGGCCTTGCCCGCCGCCACATGGGCCATGTAAGGCTCGTCGTGTTCCATGCCCGGGTGCTTTTTCATCATCTCGGCGTGCTGGTCCAGCTCCGTCTTGGTGCCGATCACGATCTCGTGCAGCACCTGGCCTTTGTTCTGTGCGCGCAGCCGCACGGTGTCGCCCTCGCGCACTTCGATGTGGCGGGGGCTGAACCGCATGTCGTCGCCCATGCGCACGGTGATCGTGCGGCGCACCTGCTGGGCATCGCCTGCAATGCCCCAGTCTTTTTGCTCTTTGACCACGGGGGCTGTGGAGGTGCGGTGGGGCATGTTTTCATGCCCATAGGCAGAAAAAGTGCCGAATGCGCTAGTGCATATTGCCCAGGCAGCTATGAATTTAATAGTGTTCATGGTGATCATTGGCATCAATGTTGGTGGCCGCTGGCAGCGGGCTTGCGTGCATTGGCCGCGCCTGGGGCGGTGCCTGGGGTGTCGGTGCGTGCAGGGCGTGGTGTGGCGGCCGGTGCGCCTTGCCATTCAAAGGCCTGGGTGCCGCGTGGCTGCCTGAAGTCGCCGGGGTCGGCATAGCTGCCTGCGGGTTGGTCAGCGCGCACCTTGAGCGCGGTGAACATGCCGCCCATCTCCAGCGGGCCGAAGGGGCCGGTGCCGGTCATCATCGGGAAGGTGTTGTCGGGCAGCGGCATCTCCATGGCGCCCATGTCGGCCATGCCGCGCTCGCCCATCACCATGTAGTCGGGCACGATCTTCTGGATCTTGCCGACCAGGCCCCGGTGGTCCACGCCGATCATGGTGGGCACGGCGTGCCCCATGGCGCCCATGGTGTGGTGGCTCTTGTGGCAGTGCAGGGCCCAGTCGCCGGGTTCGTCGGCGATGAACTCCACCTGCCGCATCTGGCCCACGGCCACGTCGGTGGTCACCTCCGGCCAGCGCGCGCTTTTGGGCACGGGGCCGCCGTCGGTGCCGGTCACTTCAAACTCGTGCCCATGCAGGTGGATAGGGTGGTTGGTCATGGTGAGGTTGCCCACACGGATGCGCACGCGCTCGCCCTGGCGCGCCACCAGCGGGCTGATGGCGGGGAACACGCGGCTGTTCCAGCACCAGATGTTGTGGTCCAGCATGGTGTTGACCTTGGGGGTCATGCTGCCGGGCTCCACGTCAAAGGCGTTGAGCAGAAACGCGTAGTCGCGCTGCACCTTGGCGATCTGCGGATGGCTGCCCTTGGGGTGGGTGATCCACAGGCCCATCATGCCCATGGCCATCTGCACCATCTCGTCGGCATGCGGGTGGTACATGAAGGTGCCGGGGCGCCGCGTCACAAACTCGTATACAAAGGTCTTGCCGGGCTGGATGGCGGGCTGGGTGAGGCCGCCCACGCCGTCCATGCCGTTGGGCAGGCGCTGCCCGTGCCAGTGGATGGTGGTGTGTTCAGGCAGGCGGTTGGTGACGAAGATGCGCACGCGATCGCCTTCGACCACTTCGATGGTGGGGCCGGGGCTCTGGCCGTTGTAGCCCCACATGTTGACCATGAAGCCAGGCGCCACCTCACGCACCACGGGTTCGGCCACCAGGTGGAACTCCTTGACGCCTGCGTTCATGCGCCAGGGGGCGGTCCAGCCATTCAAAGTGACCACCGGGTTGTAGGGGCGGCCCGTGGGCGGGTGCCGCGGCGGCGCGGTGTCGGCGCTGGACTGTGTGGCGGGCTCGGGCAGCGCGGCCAGGGCCACGCGGCTGACGGAGGCTGCGGCCACGGCCGTGGCGGCGCCAGAAAAGAAATTGCGGCGGTTCATGTCAGTGGCCTTGTGGGGTGGAGGAGGCTGCGGCGCCGGAGGTGAGGCCCTGCAGTGCGCCGGGCGAGGTGCCCGTCAGCGCCAGTTGCAGGTCGGTCTCGGCCAGCCAGAAGTCGCGCTGCGCTTCGATGGCGTTGGCCACGGCCTGCGTGCTGTTGCGTGCTTCGGCCAGCATGTCCCACACGCTGGCCAGCATGCCGTTGTAGCGCAGCGTGGTCTCGTCGGCGATGAGCTGGCGCAGGGGCACTACTTCAGCCTGCTGCTGGCGCGCCAGGTCGAGGGCCGTGCGGTAGGTGAGCCAGGCGGCGCGCACCTCGCTGCGGGCGCGCACGGCGGTGTCTTGCAGCTGGGCGGCGCTTTGCTCCACCTCGGCCTGGGCGCGGGTGCGGGCTGCACCACCCCAGTCGAACAGGGGCAGGGGCAGCTCGATCTCCCAGCCGCGCTTGATGTCGCTGCGGCCGGTGTCGCGTTCGGTCGCGGTGTTGCGGCTGTATGCCAGCCCAATGTCACCAAACACGGCGCCCGCACGGCTCCAGCCCTGGCGCGTGGCCTGGGTGTCCAGCTGGCGGCGGGCAGCTTGCACGTCCAGCCGCTCGCGCAGCGCGGTGGCTTCGATGCCATCGGCGGGTAAGGCGGTGGTGGGCAGGGGCGGCAGCTGCTGGGCCAGTTGGTATTGGGTTTGCTGCCCCCACAGGCCCATGCGGCGGTTGAGCTGCTCACGCTCGGTGGCTGCGGCCAGGCGGGCGCGGGCACGCTGGCGGGTGGCATCGTGCAGCACGGCCTGTTCGCGGGCTTGTTGCAGGCGGCTCCAGTTGCCGACCTGCGCCATGCGGTGCGCCAGCTCGGCCCCGGCCTCGGCGGCTTCCACCATGCGGTCGTGCGTGGCGGCCACCTGCTCGGCCGCCACCGCCCGCAGCCAGGCGCGGCGGGTGTCTGCGGCCAGTTGCACCACGTCCTGCGCGGCCTGCAGCGTGGCAATCTGCAGGCGCTCGGCCTCGCGCTGGGTGCGCCAGGGCAGGGTGATGAGGTCCATCAGGCCAAAGGCCAGGGTGCGTTCGATCTCGCGTTCCTGGCTGTTGGTGAAGCGCCCCAGGGTCAGGTGCGGGTTGGGCAGCGTGATGGCCTGCACCCGCTCGGCATCGGCCACGCCCAGCGCGGCCAGCCGGGCTTGCAAGCCGGGGTTGTTGAGCAGGGCAATGCGCGCGGCGGCGTCTTGTGTCAGGGGTTGCGCGAGCCAGCCGTCAATGGACTGCTGGGCCTTTGCGCGAGCGCTCGGGTCCGTGGCGGGCAAGGCCGCCTGGGGCACACCGGCGGTACGGCCCGCAGTGAGGGCCGCGACATCACTGCGCAGGCCATCGGGCGACACGCTGGCGCAGCCCGCCAGCAGGGTGGCGGCAGCCAGTATGGAGAGGCGATGGGTGCTGATCATGGCTTGCCCTTCTGCTCGGGGTGGTGAGCGGGGTGGGCACTCCCTGGGCTGCCGTGGTGCATCTCATGGGGTGTGCCACGCTGCTTCCCATGCGGCATGTCGTGCTGCATGCCCTGGGGATGGTGTGGCATGGAGGTAGCGGAGGAGGCTGCGGGCGTGGGGGAAGGTGCCGAGCCTTTTTGCGCCTCCCAGGCCACGATGTCCGCATGGCCGCGTGGGAACGCGCCCACGGACTCGTGCGCCTGGCGCCAGGCCTGGGGTGTGGGCAAGGCGTCCACCAGCGGGGGCTGCGGCGGCATGGCCGTGTACGGCAGGGGGGGCCGTGGGCGCATCGGCGCGGGTAGCGTCGGGTGCAGATGGGCCCTGGGCTTGCGCCAGCAAGGGCGACAACAGGGCAAGACAAGCCAGTCGCATCGGCCACGATGGCCCGGGCGACGGCAAGGAGAGAAAAATGGCAGGGGCGCGCATGGCGATCTCCAGACAACGAACGAAAAAACAGTGCACTGCCGCCTGACGAACCCTGTTGTTCAGGGGCCCTCAGGCTATGGCAGACGCACTTCGGGCGTCGGAGATCAGGCGATGGGTGGTTTGATGGCCAGCGCCGCAGGGGCGCTGTCAAACTGCGCAGAGGCCAGGGGCAGCAGGGCTCCGGCGGGCAGGGGGGCGGGGGGCAGCGATGCGGGCAGGCCCAGCATGGCCGAGTGGCAGATTTCGCAGGCCGAGCAGCTGGCACTGTGGTGGTCGTGGTCGTCGCCCGATTTGCAGCCCGCATCGGGGTCCTGGCAGGCCGCAGAGTGGCTGGTGGTGTGGTCGATGCCGGGCTCGGCGGCCGGGGCGCCATGGTGGGCATGGGCGTCGGCGGGTGCCACGCCCTCGGCCTGCGCCAGGGTTGCGGAATGATCGAGGGAATGGCCCTGGTCGTGGGCCATGCCTTCCGCCGTAGGCTGATGGGCCTCGGTGTGCTGCGCGGCGCCTGCAGGCAGCAGCGGAGCCACAATGCCCGCCGCCATGGCCGTGCCCGTCAGGCCCCGAAGGACCAGCACTACCATCAGCAGGAAGAAAAAGCCGCGACGCATCCTTCAATGATACGGCGAAGCCGCTCAAGGTTCCGCAGGTAACCACTTTCTGGCGCTGCGGGCAACCCTGCGCAAATCGTGAATGCCTTTTCCGACCATGGGCAGTAACATGTGACGAAACATGTCTGCCCGTTTGTCAGCGGCTGTCGGCAGATATGTGCTCAAGCGTTCTTTCTCTTGCACAGAAAGGTCGGTATGCCCTCATGGGTCGCTGGAATGTGGAGCACCTTGTCCGCGCGGATTCGCTGGCTGGTGCTGTGGGCCACGCTGCCAGCGGTGCTGCTGGTGGTGTACCAGGCACGGGCCCACCGCACAGACGCGATTGCTGCGGCAGAAGAACGCGCGCTGCAGACCCTGCAGTCGGTGGCTGGCACCCAGCAGCGGCTGATCCAGAACACCCGCCAGTTTCTGCAGCAGCTGGCCGCCATGCCGCAGGTGCACGACCCTTCAGCGTCCCAGTGTGGGCGTTACCTGGCCGAAGTGCTGTCGCTCAATGCCACCTACGTCAACATTGGCGTGCCACGGGCGGACGGCGAGCTGCTGTGCAATGCGCGTCCGCTCAAGGCTCCTGTCAACGTCGCCAACCGCCCATATTTTCAGCAGACGATTTTGGGGCGGGACTTTGCGGTGGGCAGCTTTCAGGTGGACCGCGCCGCCCAGGTGGCCAGTGTCAACTTTGCCTACCCGGTGATACCGCCCGGCACGCAGGAGGTGGTGGCGGCCGCCGTGGCGGTGGTGTCGCTGGAGTGGTGGAGCCGGCGGCTCACCGACCTGGGGCTGCCGGACGGCGCGGTGGCCCGGGTGTCCGACCCTGAGGGGCGCGTGCTGGCGCGCTACCCGCCCGATGCCAGCGAGCTGGGGGCACCGTTTGCCGATGCCGAGTTCCGCGCCCTGGTGCTGCAAACGCCCCAGGGGCAGCGCCAGCGGTACCGCCCTGATGGCGCGCCCGAGCTGGTGGTGTTCCAGCCGCTGATCGAGGCAGGCGGCAAACCGGTGGCCACCATGAGCCTGGCCGTGCCGCTGGACAACCTGTACGCCGCGGCCAACAGCCGCATGTGGACCGAGATGGCGTTCTTGCTGGGCGGTCTGGTGCTGTCATTTGCCGTGGCGCAAGTGGGCGTGCGGCGCGGCGTGATGCGGCCCCTGAGGCGCCTGATGCACGCCACGGACGAGCTGGCCGAGGGGCGCTATGTATCGCGCGTTCCCGCCACGGGGCTGCAGGAGCTGACCGAGCTGGGCCGCCGCTTTGACCGCATGGCCCTGACGCGACAGAAAGCCGAGGCCGAACTGCGCCAGAGCGAAGAAAACCTGGCCATCACGCTGCTTTCCATCGGCGATGGCGTGATCGCCACCGATGCGCAAGGCCGCATCACCCGCATGAACGTGGTGGCCGAGCGCCTGACAGGCTGGCCGTTGGCACAGGCCATGGGCCAGCCGCTGCCCGAGGTGTTCCGCATCATCAACACCGGTACCCGCGAGCCGCAGGTGGACCCGGTGCAGCTGGTGATGGACCGGGGCCAGGTGGTGGCATTGAGCAACCACACCACCCTGCAGGCCCGGCATGGCGCCGAGTACCACATTGCCGATAGCGCCGCTCCCATTCGCAACTCCCAGGGGCAGATCGTGGGGGTGGTGCTGGTGTTCAGCGACGTGAGCGAGTCCTACCGCGTGCGCCGCAAGCTGGAGGACAACGAGGCGCGTTTTCGCACCCTCACCGCGTTGTCGTCCGACTGGTACTGGGAGCAGGACGCGCAGTTTCGCCTCACGCATGTGGAAGGCCGGGCCGATGACCGGCTGGTGCAGGAGGCCGCGCTGCACATGGGCAAGACGCGCTGGGAGCTGGCTGCACCGGGCATGAGCGACGCGCTGTGGGAAGAGCACCGCGCGCTGCTGGAGCGCCACCAGGAGTTCCGCGACTTCGAGTTCGAGCGCCGCGACCAGCAGGGCTGCTCGTACTGGGTGTCCATCAGCGGCACGCCCGTGTTTGATGACGACGGTGCGTTTTGTGGCTATCGGGGCGTGGGCAAGGACATCTCCGCCCGCAAGCGCGACGAGAACGAGCTGCGCATTGCCGCCATTGCGTTTGAGTCGCAGGAGGGCATGATCGTCACCGACGCGGACACCCTCATCCTGCGCACCAACCGCGCGTTCAGCCGCATCACCGGCTACAGCGCCGACGAGGTGGTGGGCCGCCGCACCAGCCTGCTGGCCTCGGGCCACCATGACAAGGCATTTTTTGATGCCATGTGGGCCAGCCTGGCCAGCACCGGCGAGTGGAAGGGCGAGCTGTGGAACCGCTGCAAGAGCGGCGAGGTGAACCTGCACTTCATGGCCATCACCGCCGTGACGGACCAGCACGGGGTGCTGACGCACTATGTCGCCACCCTCAATGACATCACCCAGAGCGCGGCGGCGGCGCGGGAGATCGAGCACCTGGCGTTCTACGACCCGCTCACCCACCTGCCCAACCGCCGCCTGATGATGGACCGCCTGCAGCAGGCGTTTGCCACCAGTGCGCGCGCGGGCCTGCAAGGGGCGCTGCTGTGCCTGGACCTGGACCACTTCAAGACCCTGAACGACACCCTGGGCCATGACATGGGCGATGTGCTGCTGCAGCAGGTGGCCCAGCGGTTGACGGCCTGTGTGCGTGAAGGTGACACCGTCGCGCGGCTGGGTGGTGACGAGTTTCTGGTGCTGCTGGAAGACCTGGGCGCCCTCGCCACCGACGCTGCCGAGCAGGCGCAGATGGTGGGCGAAAAGATTCTGGCCGCGCTCAACCAGCCCTACCAGCTCGCATCACACCATGTGCACAGCACCACCAGTGTGGGCGCTGTGCTGTTCAGCGGCCAGGCGCAGACGGTGGAAGATGTGGTCAAACACGCCGACCTGGCCATGTATGCCGCCAAGACCGCCGGGCGCAATGGCATCCGCTTTTTTGATCCGCGCATGCAGGCCGCCGTCACTGCCCGCGCGGCGCTGGAGAATGACTTGCGCACGGCCCTGGAACAGGGCCAGTTCACACTGCACTACCAGGTACAGGTGGGCTGCGGCAAGCATGTGGTGGGGGCCGAGGTACTGATCCGCTGGAACCACCCGGCGCGCGGCATGGTGCCGCCGTTCGAGTTCATCCCGCTGGCCGAAGAGACCGGGCTGATCCTGCCCATCGGCCTGTGGGTGCTGCAGACCGCCTGCAGCCAGCTGCGCCGCTGGCAGGACCACCCTGCCACGGCCGACCTGCAACTGGCGGTGAACGTGAGCGCGCGCCAGTTCCGCCAGGCCGACTTCATGGAGCAGGTGGTGGCCGTGCTGCGGCAGACCGGCGCGCGGCCCGACCGCCTGAAGCTGGAGCTGACCGAGAGTCTGGCGCTGGACAACGTGGACGACACCATCGCCAAGATGAATGCACTGCGCGTGCTGGGCTTGCGCTTTTCGATGGATGACTTTGGCACCGGCCAGTCGTCGCTGTCGTACCTCACGCGGCTGCCGCTGGACCAGCTCAAGATCGACCAGAGCTTTGTGCGCAACATTGGCATCCAGCACACCGATGCGCTCATCGTGCAGACCATCATCGGCATGGCGCAGAGCCTGGGCATCGACGTGATTGCCGAGGGGGTGGAGACCGAGGCGCAGCGCGCGTTTCTGGAGCGCCACGGCTGCACGCTGTGGCAGGGCTACCTGTTCAGCCGCCCGGTACCCATCGAGGTGCTGGAGCACCGGCTGCACAGTGGGCTGGGCTGGCAGGTGTCCATGTAGAAGGTGTGTCTCTGCAGGGCGCTCAACCGCCCTTGGCCGGGACCTACACCGCCATGTAGCGGCCCGGCCGGTGGTTCATGGCCAGCACCAGGTTGAGCGCCACGGCGCCCGCAATGGACCAGGCCACGCGCACGGGCTCCACCGTCCACAGGGCCAGCAGCACGATGCAGCAGTCCACAGCCATCTGCACCTTGCCTGCGCGCCAGCCGTAGCGGTCCTGCAGGTACAGCGCCGCAATGCCCACGCCGCCCAGGCTGCAGCGGTGGCGGAACAGCACCAGAAACCCCGTGCCCGTGATCAGCCCGCCCGCAATGGCGGCATACAGCGGCTGCAGCTGCGCGAATTGCAGCAGTTGCGACTGCAGCTCGGTCAGCAGCGACAACAGCAGCACCGCGATGAAAGTCTTGACGGTGAAGGCCCGGCCCAGCTTGCGCAGCGCCAGCCAGTAAAACGGCAGGTTGAGCACAAAGAAGATCTTGCCAAAGCCAATGCCCGTGGCGTAGTGCAGCAAAAACGCCAGCCCCGCCGTGCCACCCGTGAGCAACCCCGCGCTGGTGAAAAACGCCACCCCCACCGAGATGAGCAGCACCCCGGTGAAGATGGCCACGGCGTCTTCCGTCAGGCTGTGGGGCACGACCAGCGGGGCGGGGGCTGTGGGGGCGGCAGGGGAGCGGGATGGCATGGGCAAAGGGCAAAAGGATGAAGGCTGTGCTCGCGGCCCCCGGGGCAGAGGGCGGCGCACAGGCATGGGATTGGACCATGCAAGCCCCATGCCGGGCTTGTCGTGCGTCAACTTCCGGGTGCCGGCTTGCCATCGCACCAGTCAGCCGGATACTCCTGATTTGATAGCTGCCAGCGCATATGATTCAAGCGCTAGAATCGGTTTTTGGCTGAAGTTGGGTGGACGATAGGCTGGCAGCTGCCAACGCTCCGTCGATCAGCTGCGTGATGTGCGGCTGCGGCGCCATGGGCGCCAGCGCACTGACCTGCGCCCGGCCCGTGTTGCCGATGGGCAGCCGCGCCAACGCGTGGCCCAGGGGCACCAGTGCCAGCCGCAGTACCTGTCCGCCGGCCTCGCGCAGGTCGCGCAACTGCAGGGCGTAGCGCAGCATGGCCCTGTGTGACCGCCAATGCAGGGACAGCGTGGTCTGCCCCAGCACGTGCGCGGCCTCCAGCCAATGCCAGCGGGTGGCAGGCGGTGCGCCGGCATCGTGCGCAAACGCTGCCAGCAGGTGGTCGAATGCGCGCTCCCTCTGCAAGGGGTCAGCCATGGGTGCTGCAGCGTGGCGCGCCGCCAGCTGGCGCCAGCGCCGTTGTCGGTGCCGGTAGAACACCTGGGCAAACGCCGCGCTCAGGGGCGTCATCAGCCAGGGCAGGTGGCGCGCGACCACGTCGATGTCGTCGGTATAGAGCGTGCGGCCGTCTGGCAGCGGCTGCAGCGTGATGCGGTGGTCCCAGCGCCGCATCAGCGTGCCCTCGCCGTTGTCGCGCAGCGTGGGGCAGGCACCGGCCTGGGCAGATGGCTCGATGGAGATGCGCACGGTTTGCGAGCCCATGGGCAGCAGCCCCAGCAGCCGCATCTGCAACGGCAGATCACCGGGAGACCAGTGGGTGGGCCAGGGCGCGCCGCCAGGGCGCTTGAACCGCACCAGAGGCGCCGTGATGTGGCGGAACACTGATGTGCTTTGCAGTTGCGCAGCCACCCATTCGGGCGGTGCGTTGAGCGGAGTGGACAGGCGTACGCGCATGGATCAGTGCCCGTGTGCTGCGGGGGCGCCGGCGGTGCTGGCCAGCTCCTGCCGCGCGTGGCGGATCACGCTCCAGCCGCCGCTGATGGCCAGGCCCGCCATGACGGCCGCCACCGCCAGGTCGGGCCAGGCCGTGCCCGTGCCCAGCACCCCCAGCGCGGCCGCCATCACGGCCAGGTTGCCCAGCGCGTCGTTGCGGGTGCACAGCCACACGCCGCGCATGTTGGCGTCACCCTCGCGCCAGGCGTAGAGCAGGGCGGCCACACCCAGGTTGGCCGCCAGCGCCATCAGGCCCACGCCACCCATGGTGAAGGGCTCGGGCGGAACCCCTTGCCACACCCCCCAGGCCACCCGGCCGATCACGAACACGCCAAACGCCAACATGCTGGCGCCTTTGAGCAGCGCGGCGCGCGCGCGCCAGGTCAGCGCCATGGCCAGCACCCACAGCGACAGGCCATAGTTGGCCGCATCGCCCAGAAAGTCGATGGCGTCGGCCAGCAGCGACGCCGAGCCCGAGTGGGTGCCCGCGCCCAGTTCCACCACAAACATGGCGGCGTTGACGACGAGCGCAATCCACAGGATGCGGCGGTAGCGCGGGTCTGCGCTGGCGGGGGCATCGTGGCTGTGGCCGGGGGCGCTGTGGTCGTGGTGGCCGTGATGGCAATGGGCGGACATGGTGTTTTCTCCTGTCGGTTTTGGAAAGCGATGGCATCATTGGAAACCTTAAAGTCACTTGAAGGTCAAGCCCATGGACCCCCACGCTGCACAGTTCCGCATTGGCGAGGCCGCCCAGCAGTCCGGCGTGTCGGCCGCCAACGTCCGGTACTACGAAAAAGAGGGGCTGCTGCCGCCCGGTGCGCGCGGCGACAACAGCTACCGCCTATACAGCAGCGCCGACGTACACCAGCTGCGGTTTATCCGCCTGTGCCGCGCCATGGACATGTCGCTGGACGAGGTCAGAACCTTGCTGGCGCTGGACTGGGACAGCAAGACGGACTGCCATGCTGCCTG
This sequence comes from Acidovorax sp. K2F, assembly GCF_025246485.1. Lineage (NCBI taxonomy): Bacteria > Pseudomonadati > Pseudomonadota > Betaproteobacteria > Burkholderiales > Comamonadaceae > Acidovorax > Acidovorax sp. K2F. The sequence goes on along the minus strand of NZ_JAOBSQ010000036.1, from coordinate 75,639 downwards.
CGACACGCTGGATGCACACCTGGTGCATGTGCGCACCCGCCTGGCCGAGCTGCAGGCGCTGGAGGCCGACCTGCAGGCGCTGCGCAGCCGTTGCGATGGCGCGGACGCCACCTGCCACATCATCGAAGCTCTGCATGCGCGGGCTGACGCGCAGCCAGTGGGCGTCAACGCCCCTCCCGGCCAGGGCAAGCGCCATGTGTGAGCAGTTGTTGTACGGCGCGGCTGCGTGTGTGCTATTTGCTATCTAATTGATAGCTACTTGGGCATATGTTTGTAGCGCTATCGCCCGAAAATGGCCCAAATATCTCCAGAAGCCTGTCATGGGCTGCCCTGGCGCATGCCCCCCGCTATGATCCGCCCATGATCTCGCGCCTTCCCGGCCTCTCCCTGCCCGAACGTGTGTGGAACACGGCGCGGCGCTGGGCGGTGGCCTGGTGGCGCATCCTGTATCTGGGCGCGGTGGTGCTGGTGCTGGTGTTGTCGCCGTCCAGCTACGGCAAGGGCACCCGCCGCGCGCTGGCCCGGCACCTGTATCTGGACACGGCGCCGGTGCTGCTGGGCTTCACGGTGCTGGCGGCGCTCATCAGCCTGGTGCTCACGCGCATTGTGGTGGTCACGGCGCTGAGCTACGGGCTGTCGCGCTATGCGCTGGAGATGGTGATCCGCGTGCTGGTGCTGGAGCTCATCCCGCTCACAGCCGCCTTGTTTGTGGCCATGCGCTGCACCATTCCCAACGGCTCGCAACTGGCGCACCTGCGGCTTACGGGCCGGTTCGAGGCGCTGCGCCGCCAGGGCTCCGACCCGGTGCGCATCGAACTGCTGCCCCGCGTGATTGCCGGGGTGTTTGCCTGCGTCACGCTCGCTGCGCTCAGTTGCGTGGTGGCGCTGGTGCTGGCGTACCTGGGGGTGTACGGCTTCAACATGGCGGGGCTGCCGAGCTACACGCGCATGTTCGGCCAGGTGTTTTCGCCCAGCGTGACCATGGTGTTTGTGCTCAAGACCCTGTTCTTCAGCCTGGCCGTGGCGCTGATCCCCATGGCTGCCGGGCTGTATGACAGCGGCGAACGCACCCAGCCCGACTCGGAACTGGGCGGCCTGGCCCGCATGTTTGCGGTGCTGCTGCTGATCGAGGTGGCCTCGCTCATGGGCAACTACTACTGACGGCCCGCGCCGCTCGCACCCACCCGCATAAACCCACGACATGAACGACCATTCTCCTCACCCATCGCATGGCCCCGCCGGGGCCGACGCGCCTCCGGTCGAGGCCCTGCGCCCGGTGGCCTATCTGGAACTCAAGGCTGCGGCGCTGCTGCTGTTCACCCTGGCCCTCATCGTGGGTTCGGGCCTGTACCTGCTGTATGCGCGGGGCGCTTTTGAGCCCACGCAGACGCTGGTGCTGACGGCCGATGACTCCGAAGGCGTGGTGGTGGGCATGGACATGACCTTCTCGGGCTTTCCCATTGGCCGCGTACGGCGCATCGAGCTTGCCGAATCGGGCAATGCCCGCATCCTGGTGGACGTGCCCCGCAAGGACGCGCACTGGCTGCGCGAGTCCAGCGTGTTCACGCTGGTACGCGGTCTGGTGGGGGGCACCAACATCCGGGCGTACTCCGGCATCCTGACCGACCCCGCACTGCCCGATGGCGCCGTGCGGCCGGTGTTGCGCGGAGATGCCACGGCGGAGATCCCGCAGCTCATGGCGACCGCGCGCGAGCTGCTGACCAACCTGAACGCCCTGACGTCGCCCGACGCCGCGCTGGGCAACACCCTGACCAACGTCAAGGCCCTCACGGAGCGCCTGAACGGGCCGGGCGGCGCCCTGGGCGTGCTGATGGGCAACGAAGCCGACGCGAAGAAGATTGTGGCCACGCTGGAGCGCACCAACGCGCTGCTGGCGCGCCTGGACGGTATGGCCGCCCGCGCCGACAAACAGGTGTTTGGCAGCGAGGGCAACAAGGACGCGCTGGTGCCCGAGGTGCGCGCCACCGTGGCCCAGCTCAATGGTTTGTTGTCCGACACCCGCACCAGCCTCAAGAAGGTGGATGCCGTGCTGGTGGAGGCCCAGGCCATTGGCGCCAATGCCCGCGAAGCCACGACGGACCTGGGCGCGCTGCGCGCCGAGGTGGAAAGCAATCTGCGCAAGGTGGAAAGCCTTGTCAACGAGATCAACCGCAAATGGCCCTTTGCACGCGACACGGAGCTGAAGCTGCCATGAACCCCTCTGCTGCACCTCGTTTGCGGGCTGTGTTGCGGCTCCTGTCCATCGGCTGTGCCTTCGCATTGGCTGCGTGTTCCAGCCAACCCCCGGTGCCTGACTGGCAGATGAATGCCCAGGGTGCGTCCCAGAAAGCCATCGAGGCCTACCTGTCCGGCAACGCGCGCGTGGAGAAGCTCGAATGGGACCGGGCCCGCGCCGAAGTGGCGCGCACGGGTCGCCCCGATCTGCTGGCGCGCCTGGAGCTGATGCGCTGCGCGGCCCAGGTGGCGAGTCTGGTCACCGAACCGTGCGAGCGTTTTGAGGCCTTGCGCGCCGACGCCGCTGCGCCCGAGCAGGCCTACGCCGACTATCTGGCGGGCCGCGTGCAGGCCGGCCAGGTGGCTCTCTTGCCACCGGCGCAGCGTGCGGTCGCCACTGCAGGCAACGCTGCCAGCTTGGCGGGCATTGCCGACCCCCTTTCGCGCCTGGTGGCGGCGGGCGTGTTGTTGCAGACGGGGCACGCCAGCCCGGCAGTCATCGCTACAGCCACCGATACCGCGTCGGCACAGGGCTGGCGCAGGCCGCTGATGGCATGGTTGCTGCTGCAGGTGCAAAGGGCAGAGGCTGCCGGGGACACTGCGGCAGCCGACGCATTGCGCCGTCGCGTGAGGGTGGTGGAGCAGTCGGGGTCTACGTCTCGATAGCGTTGGCCGCCGCGCTAGGGAGGAGGCAGGTAACGAGCCGTGGCGGGGGCACAAAAAGCTGCCCCAGTTGCTTCAGCAACCGCCACTCAAGCCATTGACCAGGCCGCCAGAAGCTGCATTGCCGCTGCTGGTGGCTTCGTCAGCGCAGGCGAGCCTGCAACTGGGTCTCGATGTCGTCTCGCTCCATGGCGAACTGCTGGGGGCTGATCTCGTTGGACTCCAGCTTGCGGGCCACAGACAGCAGCAGCACCGTGTTTTCGAGACGTGTGTCTTGTTGCAGGGAGGGGGGCAGGGCGGTCAGGCGGTCAAAGCTTTGCTTGTACAGCTCGCTCCAGCTCATGGCCCCTGCCTGGGCCTGGGCCCTGGCACCGTCGTACCAGCGCGAGAACTCGTCCAATGCGTTATCGCGGGGACTGGAACAGCCCGCCACAGCGGCCAGCAACACCATCGAACCCCAGAATTTCGGGGAGTGAATCAAGGAAAAACGGTTTGCAGAGATGCGAAAACGTGTGGTCACGATCGTCCTCCATTCCAGAATGCCACCGAAAAGTCCCGGTGTGCAGCGCCGGATGGTACTCCGATGCTATGCTTTTTACTACTGTGTTGCTGTTTGGACGCACACGCGCTGCAACGCAGCGCCAGCCACTCCTGCACGCATCACAACTCAGTGGTCCAGAAAGCTGGTGGACAAAATCTGGTCGAGCCCGGTAAGCCCGTGCGACATCGAATCCACAGACTGCACGGCCACGTCCGGCATCAGCAATGACACCGCCGCCAGCACTGCCAGCACCACGGTTCCGATGAACGCTATCAACGCGCGCGCTCCCGGCGGTAAGGAATGGCGTTTCATGGTGAAGTCCTTTTGAAAAAAGGGTGGGGGCCGCAATGACCTCCCGGTGCAACCTCAATGGCTGCTGGCTAGGATTTCAGCAAAGTGCCGCAGTTCCGCGTGTAAGACAAGTGCCATAACAGGGCTCCATGGGCAACTGTTACGGCCTGTTGCCTTTACAAACCTGCCAGAAACGTTCCGCGCCTTGCAAGCGTCCGGAGGCCCGGTTCAGGGCCTTGAGTGGGATGCGGATGGAGTGCCAAGCGGACGGACTGCAGAGGGCTCCTGTGGAGCCGTCCAGCGGTCATCGCGGCATGAATAGATCAGGGCGCGGGCGTCTGAATCCACGCGGTGATCTGGGCAATGGCTTCCTGCTCGATGCCAATGAAGCCGGGCCAATCTTGGTCAGCACCCTCATCACCGACGGGGTAGGTGCCGCCATGGACTACCGTCAGCTTTTTGACCGGCGCCCGCGCCAGCCCTCTCAGAATGGCGGGCGTATCGCTGGCCTGGCAGTGTTTGCAGCCGTTCCTGGCATGGTGGTAGACCAGCACCGGGACCTGTATGGCCTGCAGGTCCAGTGTGGGCACTGCCCCCGGTGTGCTCCTGCGCACCACGCTGGAGGTCAGCCCCCGCCCCGCAATCGCAGGGTCGTTGACATGAATGGCCATGGCTGTCGCAGACACTGTCATGCACCGAGCGGGGCGCACAGTCGTTGATGTTCAGCCCAAAGCGCCGGGGTCCTGTGTGCAAAAAGCCAGCCCCCACAACAAAAAACCCAGGTGACCGGAATCACCTGGGTTGATATGTGGCGGAGAGGGCGGGATTCGAACCCGCGGTGGGGATTAGCCCACACACGCTTTCCAGGCGTGCGACTTAAACCGCTCATCCACCTCTCCGAAGCCCTCGATTATAGCCACAGGATTGGGTGCATTCCGGTCACTGATCGGTGTCACCTGAAAATTTCAGTGGGCCGACACGTTGTCAGCCTGCCTTTTGGGATGTCTGCACCATCTTCATCGCCGAGCCGATCAGCGCCGAAACCTCGGTCATGTTGCTGGGCACGATGAGGGTGGTTGTGGCGTCCGACGCGACCTGGCTGTAGGCGTCCACGGCTTTTTCAGCCACCTTGAGCTGCACGGCCTGCTCGCCACCGGGCTGGCGGATGGCTGCGGCCACGCGTTCGATAGCCTGGGCGTTGGCTTCGGCCACGGCCTTGATGGATTCGGCCTCGCCCTGGGCCTTGTTGATGACGGCCTGTTTTTCGCCCTCGGAGCGGGCGATGAAGGCCTCACGCTCGCCGGTGGCGATGTTGATCTGCTCCTGGCGGCGGCCTTCTGAGGCGGCGATCAGTGCGCGCTTCTCCCGCTCCGCTGTGATCTGGGCCTGCATGGCGTGCAGGATTTCCTTGGGCGGGGTCAGGTCCTTGATTTCATAACGCAGCACCTTCACACCCCAGTTCAGGGCGGCTTCGTCGATGGCCTGCACCACCTGCGCGTTGATGATGTCGCGCTCTTCGAAGGTCTTGTCGAGTTCGAGCTTACCGATGACCGAGCGCAGCGAGGTCTGCGCCAGCTGGGTCACAGCCATGATGTAGTTGCTCGACCCATAGCTGGCGCGCATGGGGTCGGTGACCTGAAAGTACAGGATGCCGTCCACCTGCAGCTGCGTGTTGTCGCGCGTGATGCAGACCTGGCTGGGCACATCGAGCGGGATTTCCTTCAGGCTGTGTTTGTAGGCGACCTTGTCCACAAAGGGGATCAGAAAGTTCAGCCCGGGAGTCAGCGTGCCCGCATATTTGCCCAGGCGTTCCTTGACCCAGGCGTTTTGCTGGGGCACGACCTTGACCGAGCGGGCGATGAAGATCACGGCAATGATCAGGATGACGATGGCAATTTCCATGGGAAACCTTTCTTGGGTGATCGACAGGGAGTCTTCGGTGTTTACAGCGGGTCCACCAGCAAGCGGTTGCCCACCAGCTCGGCGACGCGATGCATGCCAGTAGACGGGGTGACGCCGGGGCGGTGCATGGCCGTCCATTGGGCGCCCCGGTACTTCACGGTGGTGGTGCCGTCGGGGCTCCAGCTTTCGATGAGGATGGTTTCGCCTACGTCCATGTTCACGCTGCGGTCCGCACGTGCAGACGGATCGCCGGGGCGCTTTCTCCGCAGCAGGTAGCAGGCCACGACGGCCCCGCCGCCCACAATGGCAGCCGACACCATCTGCATTGCGGACGCCAGGCCCAGGTGGGCGGCCAGGGCGGCGGCTACCAGCCCCAAGGCCACCATCAGCAAATAGAACGTGCCGGTGAGCAGTTCTGCCACGACCACGGCCCCTGCTGCCAGCCACCAGATGGTGGATGCCTCCATGTAGAACCTCCTTGTGTGGTTGTGTTTAGTGCACCACATTCTGGGTCAAAAGGATGGCAGTTCAAAGGCGCGTCAACGTTATTCCTTACACTTCGCGCCTATTTCGTTTTTTGGCCGGGCAGGCCACGGCTCCTTGGAGGCTGCGCATGAAGTTTCGCTTTCCCATCATCATCATCGATGAAGACTATCGTTCCGAGAACACCTCGGGGCTTGGCATTCGTGCGCTTGCACAGGCCATTGAGGCCGAGGGCTTTGAAGTGGTCGGGGTCACCAGCTATGGCGACCTCTCGCAGTTTGCGCAGCAGCAGAGCCGCGCCAGTGCCTTCATCTTGTCCATCGACGATGAAGAATTCTCCGAGGGCGAAGGGCTGGACCCCATCGTGCTGAGCCTGCGCAACTTCATTGGCGAAGTGCGCCGCAAGAACGCCGAAGTGCCCATTTATGTGCACGGTGAGACCAAGACCAGCCGCCACCTGCCCAACGACATCCTGCGTGAGCTGCACGGCTTTATCCACATGTTCGAGGACACCCCCGAGTTCGTGGCGCGCCACATCATCCGCGAGGCCAAGAGCTACCTGGAGAGCGTGCAGCCACCGTTCTTCAAGGCGCTGCTGGACTACGCCGAAGACGGCTCGTACAGCTGGCACTGCCCTGGTCACTCCGGCGGCGTTGCGTTCCTGAAGAGCCCCGTGGGCCAGATGTACCACCAGTTCTACGGCGAAAACATGCTGCGCGCCGACGTGTGCAACGCGGTGGAAGAGCTGGGCCAGCTGCTGGACCACAACGGCGCCATTGGCGAGAGCGAGCGCAACGCCGCGCGCATCTTCAATGCCGACCACTGCTTCTTTGTGACCAACGGCACGTCCACATCCAACAAGATGGTGTGGCACCACACTGTGGCGCCCGGGGATGTGGTGGTGGTGGACCGCAACTGCCACAAGTCCATCCTGCACAGCATCATCATGACCGGGGCCGTCCCTGTGTTCATGAAGCCCACGCGCAACCACTTCGGCATCATCGGCCCGATCCCGCAAAGCGAGTTCGAGCCCAAGGCCATCGAAGCCAAAATCAAGGCCAACCCGCTGCTCAAAGGCGTGGATGCCAAGAAGGTCAAGCCCCGCGTGCTGACGCTCACGCAGTCCACCTACGACGGCGTGCTGTACAACACCGAGACCATCAAGGGCATGCTCGATGGCTATGTGGACAACCTGCACTTTGACGAGGCCTGGCTGCCGCACGCGGCGTTCCACCCGTTTTATGGCAGCTACCACGCCATGGGCAAAAAGCGCACACGCCCCAAGCATTCGGTGACGTACGCCACACAGTCCATCCACAAGCTGCTGGCTGGCATCAGCCAGGCATCGCATGTGCTGGTGCAGGATTCGCAGACCACCAAGCTCGACCGCCACCTGTTCAACGAGGCCTACCTGATGCACACCAGCACCAGCCCTCAGTACAGCATCATCGCCAGCTGCGATGTGGCCGCCGCGATGATGGAGCCGCCCGGCGGCACCGCGCTGGTGGAAGAAAGCATCCTGGAGGCACTGGACTTCCGCCGCGCCATGCGCCAGGTGGAGGAAGAGTTCGGCAAGAACGACTGGTGGTTCAAGGTCTGGGGCCCTGAAAAGCTCACCGACGAGGGCATTGGTCGCGCAGAAGACTGGATCATCCGCAGCGACAGCAAGAGCAAGAAGGGCAGCAAGTGGCACGGCTTCGGCCAGCTGGCTGACGGCTTCAACATGCTGGACCCGATCAAGTCCACCATCGTCACGCCGGGCCTGAGCCTGGACGGCAAGTTCGACAAGACCGGCATCCCCGCGTCCATCGTGACCAAGTACCTCGCCGAGCACGGCGTGGTGGTGGAGAAGACGGGCCTGTACAGCTTCTTCATCATGTTCACCATCGGCATCACCAAGGGCCGCTGGAACACGCTGCTGACTGCGCTGCAGCAGTTCAAGGACGACTATGAGAAGAACCAGCCCATGTGGCGCATCCTTCCCGAGTTCTGCCAGCAGCACAAGCGCTACGAACGCATGGGCCTCAAGGACCTGTGCCAGCACGTGCACGAGATGTACGCCAAGTACGACATCGCGCGCCTGACCACCGAGATGTACCTGTCGGACCTCACGCCCGCCATGAAGCCCTCGGATGCGTACGCGCACATTGCGCACCGCACCACCGAGCGCGTGGAGATCGACCACCTGGAAGGCCGCATCACCGTGGGTCTGGTCACACCGTACCCCCCAGGCATTCCACTGCTGATCCCGGGCGAGGTGTTCAACAAGAAGATCGTGGATTACCTCAAGTTCGCGCGCGAATTCGCCAAGCTGTGCCCGGGCTTTGAGACCGATATCCACGGCCTGGTGGAAGTGGAAGACGAGAACGGCCAGGTGCGCTACTACGCCGACTGCGTGGCAGAGCAAGGCAAGACCGGCAAGAACCCCAAGCCACTGGCAACGGCCAAAAACCTGGTGCAGGTGGGCGACGACGGTCCGTACGGGCGCAACGTATAAGCACGTCTTCGCGCTGGTGTGTGGGTGCACCTGCGTCTCGAAAATCGCTCCCCCGGCATGGCTGGCGGAGCGATTTTTTTGTGCATTTGAATCCGCTGTTGTGGTGCTGCCGTATTGACTGTCAGCCGCGTGGTTTTCATGCGGTGACGACTGTCTTCACACACCTCTCAGGAGATTCTCATGACCCTTCGATTCAACGCCCGCCTTGCCACCATCGCCTTCACCGCAGCCATGGCTGCTGCCGCAATGCCTGCCGCGGCACAGGTCATGGTGGGCGGTGCGCCCATGCTGGCCAGCAAGGACATCATCGACAACGCCGTGAACTCCAAGGACCACACCACCCTGGTGGCGGCGGTCAAGGCGGCTGGCCTCGTAGAGACGCTCAAGGGCCCCGGTCCGTTCACCGTATTTGCGCCCACCAATGCGGCGTTTGCCGCGTTGCCCGCCGGCACGGTGGACACGCTGCTCAAGCCCGAGAGCAAGCCCACCCTGACCAAGGTGCTCACCTACCACGTGGTGGCGGGCAAGTACGACGCTGCTGCGTTGTCCAAGATGATTGCTGACGGCAAAGGCATGGCCAACTTCAAGACGGTGGCGGGCGGTACGCTCACCGCCAAGGCCAGCGGCAATGCCGTCATGGTGACGGACGAAAAGGGCGGTACGGCGACGGTGACGATTGCCGACGTGTACCAGTCCAACGGCGTGATCCACGTGGTGGACAAGGTCCTGTTGCCGAACTGATTGCGCAACTGATGGGAGGGGCTGCCCGCCCGCTGGCATGGCCGCCGCATCGCAGGGCCGGGATCGGCCAGGGGTCGCTGTGGCCGCTGTCAGCGGATCGGCGGCACGTCCTCTCGCACTCGCACAAAACTCGCGAAGCGCGGCACTCCGCTGTCGTGGGTGCCCCGAAAGCGGTAGGTCACCCAGCTGCCCACGGGCGGCGGGTGGTCGCGCTCGGCGTCGGTCAACCCTGCGCCCAGCCGGAACCGCTGGCCCGAAGGCATCTCCACCACCAAGGCACCCAGCCGCCCCGCGTGGCGGCCTTGGCCGGGCAGATGGGCCACCACGCGGGCCTCGGTGTCTTCGTGGGTCTTGACCTTGATGAGATCGTCACTGCGACCTGCTCGGTACATGGATGCGCCACGGTGCAGCATCAGTCCTTCGCCACCCGCACGCACGGTGCGCAGCAGCAACTTCTGGAGTGCTGCGTCACTCGCCACACGCTGTTGTGGCACCGCCTGCACCCAAGCCTGGTCCAGCGCTTCGACCAGCTTGTTCAGTGCAGGAAGGCGCTGGTCAAACGTGCCGCTATGGGCGGGCAGGTCAAACACCATAAAGCGCATCTCGCGCCATGCGGCATCGTCCGGCTTCTGCTGGCGCACGGTGGACTGGGCGTGGCTGAACCGGCCGCGTCCTGCCCACAGCTCGCCGTCCATGGGAGTTTCAGGCCAGCCGGCGGTAAACCATGCCGGGGCCGCCACGGTCTCGCCGCCCCGCGTGCGCAGTGTGTGGCCGTCCCAAAAGCCGCGCACGCCATCGTATTTTTCGCTCACCCAGTAGTCCGCCAGCCGCATGCCGGGGCGGTACACATTGGCCAGCAACAGGGCGGGCGCGTCGGCGGCCCAGGCCTGGGGTATTGCAAGTGCTGCCAGGGGTGCAAGGCCCATACAGGCCAGCCAGTGTCTGCGGAGCATAGGTAGGTGGCGCTATCAAAAAATAGCTTCTAGCGCATGATTTATGTGCGCTAGAAGCCAATTACGTAGTGAGCGTGCAGCCCTGGCGAGGATTTACACCTGGTCGGCGCTCAGGCCCGCCGTCTGGCTGAAGCCGCCGTCCACATAGGTGATCTCGGCGGTCATGCCCGAGGCAAGGTCCGACAGCAGGAAGGCCGCCACATTGCCCACGTCTTCAATCGTGACGTTGCGACGCAGGGGTGAGGCATCGGCCACGCGGCTGAGCAGCTTGCCAAAGTCCTTGATGCCGCTGGCAGCCAGCGTCTTGATGGGACCTGCGCTGATGCCGTTGGCGCGGATGCTGCGGCCGTCTTCGGTGCGGCCCACGGCCTCTGCCAGGTAGCGCACGCTGGCTTCCAGGCTGGCTTTGGCCAGACCCATGGTGTTGTAGTTGGGGATGGAGCGCAGCGCGCCCAGGTAGCTCAGTGTCAGCAGCGACGACTTGTCGTTCAGATAGGGCAGGGCCGCCTTGGCCATGGCCGGGAAGCTGTAGGCGCTGATGTCGTGTGCAATGCGGAAGCCTTCGCGACTCAAGCCGTCCAGAAAGTTGCCCGCAATCGCTTCGCGCGGTGCAAAGCCGATGCTGTGCACAAAGCCGTCAAACTTCGGCCAGGTCTGCGACAGATCCGCGAACATGCGCGCGATCTGCTCGTCGCTGGCCACGTCGCAGTCAAACACCAGCTGGGAATTGAACTCGGCCGCAAAGTCGGTGATGCGGTCCTTGAAGCGCTCGCCCACGTAGCTGAACGCCAGTTCGGCGCCTTGCTCGTGGCAGGCCTTGGCAATGCCGTAGGCAATGGAGCGGTTGGACAGCACGCCCGTGATGAGCAGCTTCTTGCCGGTCAGAAAACCCATGTGAAATCTCCTTGTGGAATAGCGGAATGCAGGCTTGGCGCCCGGTGCATGTGGATATGCGGCTTTGGCTGCAAGCCCCTGCGAACGTAGTGCAGAATTGTCGCATGCGGTTTTGGCTGGCTTTGTTGCTGATGGGGTGTGCTGTTCCAGCGTGGGCAGCGCATGCGTATGCCTTGTGGGGCGCGCCGCGCTATCCGGCGGGTTTTGCGCATTTCGACTACGTGAATCCCGACGCCCCCAAGGGCGGCGAGTTGCGGCTGGTCAGCAACCTGCGCGTCTCCACCTTCGACAAGTACAACCCGTTCACCATCAAGGGCAACGCACCCGCCTACCTGTCGTCGCTGATGTTCGACTCGCTGCTGGTGGGCTCCATGGACGAGACCGCGACCGGCTATGGTCTGCTGGCCGAGGACGTGGAAGTCGCCCCCGATGGGCTGTCTGCCACCTTCCGCCTACGGCCCGAGGCGCGGTTTCACAACGGCAAGCCAGTGCTGGCCCAGGACGTGAAGCACAGCTACGAAACGCTGGTGGGTCCCTTCACCTCGCCTGCGTACAAGACTTTGCTGATCGAGGTGGCGGGCGTGGATGTGATCAACGACCGCACCGTGCGCTACCGCTTCAAGCAACCCAACCGCGAGCTTCCCATCACCGTGGGCGGCTTGCCGGTGTTCGGCCGCGACTGGGGGGTGGAAAACGGCAAGGCCAAGCCCTTTGACCAGGTGGTGATGGACATCCCCATCGGCAGCGGCCCCTACAAGATCGGGCCCGTGCGGTTTGGCAAGGACATCACCTATGTGCGCGATCCGCAGTACTGGGCGCGCGACCTCAATGTGCGCAAGGGCACGGCCAACTTCGACCGCATCCTGGTCAAGATCTACAAGGACAACACGGCGCGGCTGGAGGCCCTGAAGGCGGGCGAGTTCGACCTCATGCGGTTCTTCAGCGCGGGCGACTGGGCCCGCCGCGTCACGGGCAAAAAATTCGACACCGGCGAGCTGGTCAAGGGCGAGTTCAAGCACAAGCTGCCGTCGGGCTTTCAGAGCTACGTGCTCAACACCCGCCGCCCGCTGCTGCAGGATGCGCGCGTGCGAGAGGCCCTGGGCCTGGCGATGGACTATGAGTGGATGAACCGCCAGATGTTCTACGGCGCCTACCAGCGCGTGAACGGCCTGTTTGGCAACACCGCGTGCGAAACCAGGGGCAGCCCGTCGCCCGAGGAGCTTGCGCTGATGGAGCCCTACCGCAAAGACATTCCCGCAACCGCCTTTGGCCCCATGACCGTGCCCCCGCGCACCGACGGCGATTCGTCATTGCGTGCCAACCTGCGCCGCGCGCAGGCCCTGCTCAAACAGGCGGGCTGGGAGGTGCGCGATGGCGCCCTGCGCAACGCAAAGGGCGAGGCCATGGTGCTGGAATACATGGACAGCAACGAAGGTGGAGTGCGCACCATCACCCCCTGGATGCGCAACCTCGAAAAGATCGGTGTCACCTTGCGCTTCCGCTCCGTGGACTTTGCGCTGTACCAGCAGCGCCTGCAGAAGTTTGACTTCGACATCACCTCGATGGCCTTCCAGGGCACCCACAACCCGGGGCAGGAGTTTGCCGACATGTTCGGCAGCCAGGCGGCCGACGTGGAGGACTCCGGCAACTTTGCGGGCGTGAAGAACCCGGCGGTGGACGCCATGATCAAGGCCATGACCTCGGCCAAAACCGAAGCCCAGCTGCTGCCCGCCTGCCACGCGCTGGAGCGCATCATTGCGCACAGCCACTACCTCATTCCGCAATGGACGGCGGCCACGCACCGCATGGCCTACAACGCCTGGAGACTGGCCAAGCCCGCCACGGTGCCGCCGTACTCCAGCGGCGAGGGCTGGGTCATTGACACCTGGTGGGCACGCATACCGCCACAGACCGCGCCCGACAAAAAATAACCACCCGCCAGCCCACCCATGTTTGCCTACATCCTCAAACGCGTGTTGCTGATGCTCCCTACCTTGCTGGGCGTGCTGCTGCTGACCTTTGTGGTGATCCAGTTTGTGCCGGGCGGTCCCGTGGAGCAGTACATGGCCGAAGCCAAGGCTGGCGTTGGCGGGGGCGGTGGTGCCGAAGGCGGCGGCCTGAGCTACCGGGGCGCGCAGGGCGTGGACCCCAAGCGGCTGGAGCAGATCAAGGCCTTGTACGGCTTTGACAAGCCTGCACATGAACGTTTTTTTCAGATGCTGGGCCAGTTCGCGCGTTTTGATCTGGGCAAGAGCTTCTTTCAGAACAAGGACGTGTGGCAACTGGTGGTCGAGAAGCTCCCCGTTTCCATCAGCCTGGGCCTCTGGACCTTCTTCATCAGCTACCTCGTCGCCGTGCCGCTGGGTGTGGCCAAGGCGGTGCGGGCCGGGTCGCGGTTTGACCTGGTGACCACGCTGCTCATCCTGCTGGGCTACGCCATTCCGGGCTTTGTGCTGGGCGTGGCGTTGCTGGTCATCTTTGGCGGGCAGCTGCAGTGGTTTCCGCTGCGGGGGCTCACGTCGGCCAATTGGGACGAACTGTCCTGGGGTGCGCGCATCGTGGACTATCTGTGGCACATCACGCTGCCGGTGATCGCCATGGTGCTGGGCAGCTTTGCCGTGACGGCCATGCTGACCAAGAACGCGTTCCTCGAAGAGATCCGCAAGCAGTACGTGCTGACGGCCCGTGCCAAGGGCCTGAGCGAGCGGCAGGTGCTGTGGAAGCATGTGTTCCGCAACGCGCTCATCCCCATCATCACCGGGTTTCCCGCTGCCTTCATCGGTGCGTTCTTTGCGGGCTCGCTGCTCATCGAAACCCTGTTTTCGCTCGATGGCCTGGGCCTGCTCAGCTACGAGAGCGTGATCCGCCGCGACTACCCCGTGGTGCTGGGAACGCTGTATTTGTTCACGCTGATCGGGCTGGTCACCAAGCTCGTCAGCGACCTTTGTTATGTGTGGGTGGACCCGCGCGTGAAGTTTGACTAGCCCGAACGAACCCATGGCCCTGATGAGTTCTGCTCCCGCATCGCCTTCGCTCTCGCCCTCCCGCCGCGCGTGGCTGCGTTTCAAGCGCAATCGCCTGGGGTACTGGAGCCTGCTGATCTTCTGCGCCCTGGTGCTGGTGAGCCTGTGCGCCGAGCTGGTCAGCAACGACAAGCCTCTTATCGTGCGCTACGAGGGGCAAACCTACTTCCCCATGCTCAAGGACTACCCCGAAAAGACCTTCGGCGGAGACTTCGAGACACCAACCGATTACCTGGACCCCTTCATCAAGGAGCGCCTCTCCGCTGGCAGCAACTGGGCGCTTTACACCTTGAACCCCTACGGTCCCAACACGCTCAATTACTTCGCCAAGGCGCCCAACCCCTCGGCGCCCACGTCAGACAACTGGCTGGGTACGGACGACCGCGGACGTGACCTGCTGGCGCAGCTGCTGTACGGATTCCGTGTGAGTGTGCTGTTTGGTCTGGCGCTCACCATCACAGGCGTGTTGCTGGGCATGCTCACCGGCGCCATCCAGGGATTTTTTGGCGGCAAGACCGACCTGGCGTTTCAGCGCTTCATCGAGATCTGGGGCTCCATGCCCGAGCTGTATCTGCTCATCATCTTCAGCGCGGTATTCGCGCCCAGCATTGCGCTGCTGCTCATCTTGCTGAGCCTGTTCGGCTGGATGGGGCTGTCGGACTATGTGCGGGCCGAGTTCTTGCGCAACCGCCAGCTTGACTATGTGAAGGCGGCGCGCGCCCTGGGGGTGAGCAATGCCCAAATCATCTGGCGCCACATCCTTCCCAACAGCTTGACGCCCGTGGTCACGTTTTTGCCCTTCCGCATGAGCGGGGCCATCCTGGCGCTCACATCGCTGGATTTTCTGGGCCTGGGTGTGCCGCCCGGCACGCCCTCGCTGGGCGAGTTGCTCAGCCAGGGCAAGAACAGCATTGATGCGTGGTGGATATCGTTGTCCACCTTCGGCGTGCTGGTGGTCACCTTGTTGTTGCTGACCTTCATGGGGGACGCGCTGCGCGATGCCCTCGACCCGCGAAAGGCAGACCAATGACGTCCCCCACGCTCGGCACTGGCGTGTCCTCGCTGCCCCCCCAGGGGGCTCTCGCCGCCTTGGGGCGGCCCGGCGGCGGCTCGGCTGCGGGTCTGCCGCTGTTGAGCGTCCACGACCTGCATGTGCGCTTTGGCTCAAAAGAGGTGGTGCGCGGCGTCAACTTCACGTTGGCTGCGGGCGAAAAGCTGGCACTGGTGGGCGAGTCCGGCTCGGGCAAGACCATCACGGCGTTGAGCCTGCTGCGGTTGGCGGGCAATGCCGCCATCACCGGCCAGGCCTTGCTGCAAGGGCGGGGCGACCTGCTGGCGATGACCGAGCGCGAGATGCGCGGCGTGCGTGGCGGCGACATCGCCATGGTGTTCCAGGAGCCCATGACCGCGCTCAACCCGCTGATGACGATAGGCCAGCAGATCGCCGAAATCCTGCTGCTCAAGAAGGGGCTCACCGGCGCCCAGTGCGCGCAAGCCGCCATCGAGCTGCTGGCGCAAACCGGCATCCCAGAGCCCGCGCGCCGCGCCAACAGCTTTCCACACCAGCTCTCGGGCGGCCAGCGCCAGCGCGCCATGATCGCCATGGCCCTGGCCAGCGCGCCGAAGCTCTTGCTGGCCGACGAGCCCACCACCGCACTGGACGTGACCTTGCGCGGCCAGATCCTGGACCTGCTGAGCGACTTGCAGCGCCAGACGGGCATGGCGGTGCTGCTGATCACGCACGACCTGAATCTGGTGCGCCGCTTTGCCGACCGTGTGGCCGTGATGGAGCAGGGGGTGCTGGTAGAGCAGGGCCCAGTGGCCGAGGTGTTCGGCGCGCCCCAGCATGCCTACACCCGCCGTCTGATCGCCAGCCAGCCGCGCCGCGATGTGGTGGAGGCCGACCCACCCGCAGGCACTGCGCCCGTGGTGCAGACACAGGATCTGCGCGTGGTCTACCCCACGCCATTGCCGGGCATCAGGGGCTGGTTCAAGAAGGGCGAGTTTGTGGCGGTGCAAGGCGCCACTCTGCAACTGCTGCCCGGCCAGACGCTGGGCGTAGTGGGCGAATCCGGCTCGGGCAAGTCCACGCTGGCCCAGGCCATCCTGGGACTGCTGCCATACGCGGGTGAGTTGCAGGTGGGAGGGCAGGCGTGGCAACAGCCTGCCACGCGCAACACCCCTGCCAACCAGCAGCTGCGCCGCCGGGTGCAGGTGGTGTTCCAGGACCCGTTCTCATCGCTGTCACCGCGCCTCACAGTCGAAGAGATCGTGGGTGAGGGCCTGAAGGTGCACGAGCCCACACTGACCGTGGCCCAGCGCCGCGTGCGCGTCGAGGCCGCGTTGGACGAGGTGGGCCTGGCCCAGACCCAGTACCCGCGTTTGCTCGAGCGTTACCCGCACGAATTCTCCGGCGGCCAGCGCCAGCGGCTGGCCATTGCGCGCGCCCTGATCGTGCAGCCCCAGGTGCTGGTTCTGGACGAGCCCACCAGCGCACTCGATGTGACCATCCAGCAGCAGGTGCTGGGCCTGCTGCAGCGCCTGCAAAAAGAAAAGGGCCTGAGCTACCTGCTCATCACCCACGACGTGGATGTGATCCGCGCCATGGCGCACGATGTGGTGGTGATGAAGGACGGCGCGGTGCTAGAAAGTGGCAGCGTGGCCGATGTGCTGGATGCCCCCCAGCACCCGTACACCCAGCGTCTGGTAGCTGCCGCCACAGTGCCTGGTGGGTGAGTTTCAGGCCAAATCTGCCGCAGGCGCTAGTGCAAAATGCGCCGGTTGCTATCAATTTTGATAATCTGGTGCCGTCGGCGCCGAGCTGTTGACTGGGCGCCGCAAGCCTTCAGGCCCCGCTGCGCTGTCATCAGGTTCTGACCGCCACCCGGCGCGCATGTTGCTCTGCACCGGGCTGCGCCCAGACGATCTTGCTCACATCCACCCCCAGGGCCTTAGCGCGCTCCATCAGGTGTTCGCGCACCTGCCAGGGCAGGGTGGGGGCGCGCGACAGTACCCACAGGTAGTCGGTGCTGGAGCCCACCACCATCGCCCACTGGTAGTTTTCGTCCAGCGCCACCACGTTGTAGCCGCCATAGAACGGTCCGAAGAACGACACCTTGAGTGCGGCCCGGTCGGGGCTGTCCACAAACTCTGCCCGGCCTTCGGCCTCTCTCCAATGCTTGCGCACCGGGTCGTACCCTCGGTTCACCACCTTGATGGTGTTGTCCGCGTTGCGGCTGTACGTGGCGCTGGCCTGGGTCAGCCCCCGCTCAAACGAGTTTTCAATGCGCGCCAGCTCGTGCCAGTGCCCTGCATACCGGTCCACGTCAAAGCCCGTGATGGGTTGCACGCCATCCGGTGTGCGTGGCGTCGAGCACGCTGACAGCACCAGCACGCCCATCAACGCAGCCGCGCCCACGATGAGCGGCCAGGGGGTGCGGCGAGGTGCGGTGCGGATGGCTTGCATGGCGGGTTCTCCTGTGGGTGAGTTCTGGTGGCGGGGCCAGCGCGTTGGCTGTGCCCCTCTCCTCGCAACCGACTGTAGGGACCGTGGAATGCGCCCGGTGTAGGAAGGCGCTGGCGCACGGTGTCGGCAGTGCGGCGGGTCTGGTGTCCCTGTCCGGTGGTGGTCGCCGTAGCGTGGGCTTTGAGCAGCCCGCGTGCCGCACGTCCTGTGCGTTGTCATCGATGTATGCATGCAGCCTGCACCGTGCGGGGTTAGAGTGCTGCAGGGCAACGGCAGTGGGGCCTCTCCACCCCTCCCGCATTCGGCCGTTATGTTGTCAAGGAGGTCCCGTGAACCATCCCAGCTCTCCATCCCTTTCTGCGCTCCCTGCCGCCTCGGCACAGGCGCAGCAACACAGTCTTGCTGCCGACGACCCGGCCACACGCAGCTACCAGCAGGCGCGTCGCAACGGCCTGCCGGGTGCGTGGAGCTGTGGCTTGCACCTGGGGCCTCACCAGGTGCTCTGGGCTGCGGGGGCAGATACCCCCATGCCGTCCGTGCGGCTGAGTCTGCTGCTGGGTGGCGAGCGCACGGCGCGCCAGTTTTTCCGCCATGCCGTGCCCACACCTCTGGAACTGGAGAACGCCATTGCCGTAGTGGAGGATGAGGTCCATGTGGGCCACCAGCAACTGCAAGGCCTGTTGCCCGGCGGGCAGGTGTGGGCACCATGGTCTGCAGATGCAGCGTTGTATGACCTGGCCACCTTGGCGGGCGTGCCGCCGGGGGCCCAGCGCGTGCTGACGCTGGAGGCCATGGAGCGTCTTTTCAACCGCCTGGCCGCTGTGGCCGAGGGGCGCCCGGCCGCACACGAAGGCCTGCCGGAGGATCCTGTCTTTGCGGGCACGCTGCTGGTGTTGCGCGAGCTGATGCACCACCTGCCGTTTGCCACGCTGACCCTGATGAACAGGCCCTAGCCGTTATCCAAGACGGCGTGACGCTGCACGCTCCGCAGCATGTACTCGCGCAGTGCCACAGCACTAAGCAAAGGTATCGACCGACTCTCCCAACCCCGGCAGGCTCTGCGGCTTGTTCACCGGGGTGGATCGTGGCTGCTGGCTGGCCTTGGCCTGTTGCTGTGCCTGGGCTCGGTCCATCTGCTCTTGCTGCATCTGGCGCTGGATGGCTGCTATCTGTTGCTGCACCATCTGGATCTGGGCCTGCAGCAGTTTGACCTTCTCCTGCTTGGCCTTGGGCTCCATGTCCTGTCCGGCGACGTTGCGCAGTTCGTCGGTCAGTTCGCGCATCCGTTTTTGCAGCTTGTTGATGTTGCTGGCTGCACTGGCGCTGGACGCTGTGCCCGTCGAAGGGGTTGCACTTGAGATCTGCATGCTGTGTTATCGGCACATCCGCAGAAATCTCAAGCCGTGGCCCGTGCGATGACTTCAGCCTGCGGGCCTTCATGCATGTGGCGGTGCCGAGAACCACTCCCGCAGGAAGTCGGTCAGCGCGCGCATCTTGGCCGACAGATCACTGCGTGTGGGGTAGACCAGCGTCACATCGGCCGCCGGCAGCGACCATGTTGGCAGCACGCGCAGCAAGCGGCCTGCAGAAAGGTGGACCGCCACGTCCCATTCGGATCGCATCAGCACGCCGTGGCCCTCCAGCGCCCAGGTGGTGGCAGCTGCGCCATCGTTGGTGCTCAGCATGCCGCGCACCTTCACCGTCTCCTGGCGCACGCCCTGGCGCAGATGCCAGGTGCCGTAGGTCTCGTCGCTTTCGCGGATCACGATGCACTGGTGGGCCAGCAGGTCTGCCGGTTGCACGGGCTCGCCTGCCTGGGCAAGGTAGGTGGGCGATGCGCACAGCACACGCCGGTTGGCGAGCAGTTTGCGGGCCGTGAGGCGTGAGTCCGGCAGGTCGCCAAATCGCACGGCGGCGTCAAAGCCTTGTTCCACCAGATTCACGGGCCGGTCGGTCAGGTGCAACTGCACCTCCACCTCGGGGTAGGCGCGTGCAAACGCCGACAGGGCGGGGGCAATGTGCATTCGGCCAAAACCCAGCGTGGCTGCCAGCTTGATGAGCCCGCGTGGCGAACTGCGCGCGCCTGCCACGGTGCGCTCCAGCGCATCCAGGTCGCCGAGGATGCGCGCGCCATCGAGCAGGTAGGTCTCACCCTCGGGCGTCAGGCTCATGCGTCGCGTGGTGCGGCGCAGCAGCCGCACGCCCAGCCGCCGTTCCAGCTGCGCCAAGCGCCTGCTGGCGGCCGGCGGAGTGATGCCCATCTGCTGGGCGGCAGCCGCGAGGCTGCCTTCCTTCATCAGCAGTGCAAAAAACCGCAAGTCTGAAAAAGCGTCCATGGGCTTGTGGGTGATTAGTGTGTTTGATTTACGAATGAAGTAATTTTGAATGACTTTATGTGAATCCTGCTCACTCATAAGATGCCACTGCAACACCACACAAGAACCTTGCAGGAGACAAACCCATGAACACATCCCATCCCCGGCGGTTACGAACATGGCGCGCCGTGGCCACGGCCGCACTGGCCTTGTCTGCCGCCGCTGGCGCATGGGCCCAGGCATACCCCGCCAAGGCCATCAAGCTCGTGGTGCCCTATGCACCCGGCGGTAGCGCGGACATTGCGGCCCGCCTGATCACCGACGAATGGGGCAAGGCCCTTGGCGGCTCGCTGTTCATCGAGAACAAGGGCGGCGCGGGCGGCAACATCGGCGTGGACATGGTGGCCAAGTCCGCACCGGACGGTTACACCATCGGCCTGCAGACCGTGTCCCTGGCCATCAACCCCAGCCTGACGGCCAAGATGCCCTACGACACCCTGAAGGACCTGGCGCCCATCGGCATGGTGGCCAGTTCGCAGCATGTGCTGGTGGTCAACAACGCGTTGCCAGCCAAGAACGTCAAGGAACTGGTGGCCCTGCTCAAGGCCAAGCCGGGGCAATACTCCTATGGTTCAGCGGGGGCGGGCAGCACCTTCCACATGTCGGCCGAGCTGTTCAAGGCCGTGGCAGGCACGCCCATCGTGCACATCCCCTACCGTGGTGGCGGCCCGGCCATGATCGACACCATGTCCGGCCAGGTGGCCATGAGCTTCCCGGTGCTGTCTGCAGCGCAGCCGCATGTGCAGGCGGGCAAGCTGCGTGCATTGGGCGTCACGGGCACGAAACGTTCACCACTGATGCCCGATGTGCCCACCATTGCCGAGGCTGGCCTGCCGGGCTACACGTTTGAAACCTGGTTCATCGTGTTTGCGCCGGCCGGCACACCCAAGCCAGTCATCGATAAGCTCAACACCAGCCTGAACCAGGCACTCAACACCCCCGCTTTGAGAGAGCGCATGGCCAGGGATGGATTCGACCCGACGCCTTCGACGCCAGAGCAGGCCCGCGCCCGGCTGGAGCAGGAAATGCCGCAGTGGGCCAAGCTCATCAAGGAGCGGGGCATCACGGCAGAGTGAACACGCCTGCGCTGCAATACCCACCGACACCCATGACCACGACCACGACGACCCCGCTTTTCCCCGGCTTCACCGCCCGCCGCGTGCCTACGCCCGACGGCCAGCACATCCACACGCTGGTGGGCGGCACAGGCCCGGCCTTGCTGCTGCTGCACGGGCACCCGCAGACCTCGGCCATCTGGCACAAGGTGGCGCCAAAGCTGGCGCAGCACTTCACCCTGGTGCTGGCGGACCTGCGTGGGTATGGCGATTCGGCGAAGCCCGAGGGCGACGCGGAGCATGCGCTCTACAGCAAACGCACCATGGCCGCCGACATGCTGGCTGTGATGCAGCACCTGGACCACCCGCGCTTCACCGTGTTGGCCCATGACCGGGGCGCCCGCGTGGCGCACCGCCTGGCGGCCGACCACCCGGCGGCCGTGCAGCGCGTGGTGCTGCTGGACATAGCGCCCACCTTGGCCATGTACGAACAGGCCAGCAACGCCTTTGCCCGTGCCTACTGGCACTGGTTCTTCCTGATCCAGCCCGAGCCGCTGCCCGAGCGCCTGATCGAGGCGGACCCTGCCGCCTACCTGCGCGACGTGATGGGCCGACGCAGTGCGGGTCTGGCCCCGTTCGATGCGCGGGCATTGGCCGAGTACGTGCGCTGCCTGGCATTGCCCGGCACGGCCCATGGCATCTGCGAGGACTACCGCGCCTCGGCGGGCATCGACCTGATGCACGACCGTGCCGACCGCGATGCGGGCCGCCAGTTGCCCATGCCCTTGCTGGCGCTGTGGGGCGAGCAGGGCGTGGTGCACCAGTGCTTCCAGCCCCTGGCCGAGTGGCAGCGTGTGGCGGCCGACGTGCGCGGCCATGCACTGCCTTGCGGCCATTACATCGCCGAGGAGGCCCCTGATGCGCTGCTCGACGCGGCGCTGCCCTTCCTGCTGGCCGACCGGTAAGGCCGCACCCAACGACAACCCCCGACGCTGACCATGACCACTCCCTCAACGCTCTACCAGAAGCTGGTGGCATCGCACACCGTGGCCGTTCTGGACGAACAGAACGTGCTGCTGTTTTGCGACCTGCACCTGATGAACGAATACACCAGCCCCCAGGCCTTTGCCGGCCTGCACGAGGCCGGGCGCGGCGTACCCGTGCCGGGGCAGAACGTGGCGGTGGTGAGCCACATCATCCCCACGCACCCGGTGCGCTGGCGCACCATCCAGGACCCGCCCTCGGCCCTGCAGGCCACCAACCTCAAGGCCAACTGCGACCGCCACGGCATCCCGCTGTTCGACACCAACGACCCTTTGCAGGGCATCGAGCACGTGATCGCGCCCGAACACGGCATGGTGCGCCCGGGCATGGTCATTATCTGCGGCGACAGCCACACCACCACCTACGGGGCACTGGGCGCCTTGGGTTTTGGCATCGGAACCTCGGAGGTTGAGCATGTGCTGGCCACCCAGACGCTGGTCTACCGCCTGGCCAAAGACATGCGCATCCGCGTGGACGGCGCGCTGCCCAGCGGCACCACGGCCAAGGACCTGATCCTCATGGTCATCAGCCGCATCGGTGCGCAGGGCGCACGCGGCTACGTGGTGGAGTTCTGCGGCAGCGCCATTGGCGCGCTGTCGGTGGAGGCGCGCTTCACGCTGTGCAACATGGCCGTGGAGGCGGGAGCGCGCGGCGCACTGATCGCACCCGACGCCACCGCTATTGACTACGTGCTGGCCAAGGCCCCCGACATTGCGGGCGACGTGCGCGCGCAGGCACTGGCGCACTGGGCCACCCTGCACAGTGACGAGGGCGCGGCATTCGATGCGGAACATGTGTTTGACGCGGCTGACGTCCCCCCGTTCGTCACCTGGGGCACCAGCCCCGACCAGGCCATGGCCATCAACGCCACGGTTCCCCGTCCCGAAGAAATGGCCGATGCCGTGCAGCGCAGCAGCGCCGAGCAAGCGCTGCGCTACACCGGGCTCGTCGCCGGCCAGTCCCTGCAGGGTGTGCCCGTGCAGCATGTTTTCATCGGCTCCTGCACCAATGCGCGCATCGAAGACCTGCGCGAGGTGGACCGCATTGTGGGCAGCCGCCACGTGGCCCACGGCGTGCGCGCCATGGTGGTGCCCGGCTCCGGCGCAGTGAAGGCCCAGGCCGAGGCGGAAGGCATTGCCGAGCGCCTGGTGGCTGCAGGCTTTGAGTGGCGCCAGCCCGGCTGCTCCATGTGCCTGGCCATGAACGACGACGTGCTCGCCCCCGGCCAGCGCTGCGCATCCACCACCAACCGCAATTTCGAAGGCCGCCAGGGCCGGGGCGCCATCACCCACCTGGTAAGCCCGGCCATGGCTGCAGCCGCCGCCGTCACCGGTTGCATCACCGACGTCCGTACCCTGGAGGTGCCAGCATGAGCGCCGATCACCACACCATCGTGCACGGCCAGGCAGCCCTGCTCGACATTGCCAACCTCGACACCGACCAGATCATGCCCAAGCAGTTCCTGCGTGGGATCGACAAGTCGGGTCTGGCTCCCGGTCTGTTTTACGACCTGCGGTTTGACGGGGAAGGATTGCCACGCCCGGATTTCGTCCTCAACCAGGCGGCTTTCCAGGGGGTGGACGTGCTCATCGCGGGCTCCAACTATGGCTGCGGCTCCAGCCGCGAGCACGCGGTGTGGGGCATGCAGCAGTACGGCTTCAGGGCCGTGGTGGCGTCGAGCTTTGGCGAAATCTTCTACTCCAATGCGCTCAACAACCGCCTGCTGCTGGCCATGGTTTCCGAGGCGGATGTGCAGGCCTTCAAGGCGCAGGCTGCGCAGGTGCAGGGCCCCCTGGCAATTACCATCGATGTGCAGCAGCGCATGGTGCGCAGCGCGGGGCACAGCGCGCAGTTTGTGCTGTCCGACCGGCACCAGAGCATGTTCCTGCAGGGACAAGATGTGATCGGCGCATCGCTGGCGTATGCCGATCAGATACAGGCCTTTGCCCAGCGCCACTGGGCTGCCCAACCCTGGGTGAAGGACGTGGCGCTGCGCACGCGGGCGCGCCTACAGGCCCAGCGCGCACAGGGCTGAGCGCGCCCGGTGCGCCGCACCTGCGGGCGGCGTGGGCGGCTTGGGTGGTGTGGGCGGTTGACATCCTGTCCAGTGCACAGGGTGTGGGGGGTGGACAACGTCGCGAGGGACAGGTCCTGATCCGGCGGTAACAATTCGTGCACTTTCACACGGACCCACCCCATCCACAGAGCCATGTCGCAAAACACCCATACCCTGCACCTGTTCTTCGAAGACCCGATCAAGCTCAAGATGGGCCAGTTGGTCTACCAGTACCTTGCCACGGGCAACACCGAGCAGGCACGGCGCTGGGCCGACAAGCTTGGCGGCGCCGATCTCGATGCGCTGTGGGATGCCCAATGGTTCAACCAGGAGGCGGTTGCCGAACCCGGTCACCTCACGCTGAGGTTCGACACCGGCACGCACGATGACCTGCCGCTGCGCGCGTTGGAGACCCTGTTCGCCCACGGCCTGCGGGCTGCGGTGCTGGAGGTGTTCTACGACCAGGTCGGTGAAACCGAGCGCATGCACTTTGACCGGGGCCAGTGGGTGTCGCGCCGGGCGTTCATGGACGCCAACCCGCAGTGGCGCGCTGTGGTGGAGCCCGCGCAGCAGGACGGCGAAGGCCAGGACGGGGAGGCCGAAGACCACTACGCCTGTTCCAAAGACCCGGCCAAGCCGCTGGCCGTGGCCAAGCTGCGCCAGCAGGAAGAAAAGCGCAAGCGCGAGGCCCAGGAGGCGGCCGAAGCGTTTGTCGAGATGGCGAAGGCGATGGGCAAAAGCGGCAAGTCGCCCGTGCAGGGCCTGATGGCCGTGCTGCTGTTGCGCGCCGGGCTCAAGGGGCTGGTGCACGCAGTGGTCTTCACGGTGGTCACCGTGCTGCTGTTCAAGGGCTTCTGGCTGTGGATGGGCCTGGGGCTGGTGCTGGCCGTGGCGCTGCCGCTGTACTACATGGCCACCGAACACAAGGAGCTGCGCGGTGACGACGGAGACGATGACGCCGACCCGCCTGGCGACGACGGCCCCGCCACAGTGGTGGCAGCGCAGTAAAAGAATCTCAGGAGAACAACAACATGCTGACGCAAATCGAATGGTGGGGTGGGGTGATCTTTGTGCTGGGGGCGTTCACCTACCGCATGGTCATGGGGGCGCTGGAGAGGCCGGTGGACGGCATCCCTTGGTACCGGCTCATGATGCACGCGTTCTTTCTGGCCCCGGCCGTGCTGCTGGCGGGCTACTTCTATCCGCTTACGCAGCCCGCGCTGCAATACGGCTACCTGGTGCTGTTGGCCGTCTCGCTGCTGGTGGTGGCCGTGATGCTGGTGCAGGAGATGACCGGCGATTCGGGCGAGGGCCAAGAAGAGGGGCGCAGCAAGGAGCCCTTGAAAGAGGGCGCGACAGCCAAGGCCGACGATACCGACGAGTACGAAGAGCCCGGCTGGCTGATGTCGGTGGTCGGCGCCATGGTGCTGTACAGCCCGGTACTCACGGCCTGTGGCCTCGCCAGCTACAAGGCCTGGCCCATGGTGCAGCGCCTGGCGTAGTGCATCCGCAGTGCGCAGTGGGATGGCAGTGGTCTGGCACGGCTGACAATGCCTGCCCACCATCCCCATGTTTTTCGCAGCCCTTGGTTTTGGCTCGGTGTACCAGCCTTTGTTAGTCCACAACTCCATGTCCCCCGATTCCTTTGCCGATCTTCTGTCGGTCTACATGCGGCGCATCCGCGCCAGCGCCTCCGGTGTGGCCACCGAAATTGGCCTGAGCCGTGAGGCCGTCAACAACTGGCGCAACGGCATCTCGGTGCCCAACCCGCGCTCGCGCGACAAGCTGGTGGCCTGCACCCGGTACCTGCGCCTGACGGAGAGTGAGGCCAACCGCCTGCTCAGCGCCGCAGGGTTTGCGCCAGAATTTCCCCTGCAGGCCGAATCCACCGGCGCGCAGCCGTTTGCCGCGTTCCAGGACAAGGTGTTTGCGCAACTGGCCCAGGCGGTGCCATACCCCATCTCGCTGCTGCTGTCGCCCGCGCACTGGGGGCAGCCGCCGTTCCGGCACGAGCTGCTGCAGCGCGCCCGCGCGCAGTACGGCGAGGGCTCGGTGCTGCACATCCAGCCGCCCTACAGCGTGAGCACGGTGCCTGCCGAATACTTCGCGGCCATCGGCCGCCAATGTGGCCTGGGCGATGTGGCGTCGGACTACGAGTTTGAATACGCGCTGGAGCGCCGCCTGCTGGCGGGCGAGCGCATCTTCTGCCTGGTCAGCCGATTCGAGCAGGGCACGCCCGCGCTGCGCGAAACCCTTGCGGGCATTTTGCGCAGCCTGAGCGAAATGCACAGCGGCCGCCTGCACCTGCTGCTGTGCGGAGGGCAGGCGCTGGCCGACCTCAAGTACCGCAGTGGCGACCTGTCGCTGCTCAACATCGCCCAGGTCCACCACTGGCCCGACCCGTCGCTTGCCGACCTGCTGCAACTGGCCCGCCACCGCTGGCCCGAGCAGCCCTGGTCCGAGCCGATGGTGGCTGCATTGCAGGCCCTGAGCGGCGGCCACCCCGCGCTGTTTGAAGAAGGCCTGCAATGGCTGGTGGACCACCCCGGCGCGGGCGCCAGCCTGCACGAAGGCCAGCCCGCCTTCAGCGCCCTGCGCACCCACCTGGCCAGCAGCCCGCGCCTGTGGCAAACGTTCCTGCCGCTGGCGCAGGTGCCAGCCAGCCGGGCGCGCCTGCAGCAGTTGCTGGGCGCGGACGACCTCGGCCGCGCACGGCCCTACCTGCAGGACGACGACCTTCGCAGCCTGTTCTGGGGCAACCTCATCCTTGCGCGCGGCGTGGGGGACGCAGCGCGGCTGCACTGGCGCAGCCCCACGGTGCGCGAGGCCGGCTGGATGGTGCTGGATTCATGCTCGGCCGACTGACGCCCTGGCTGTCCCGGCCCGTGGTGCGCGCCGTGGTCATTGCGCTGGTCACGCTGTTTGTGGCCAGCGCCGTGTTCACGCCCCAGCACAACCCGGCCACGCGGGGCAGGTTCATGGCGGCGATGAACGTCGGGCCGCTGTGGGGCGAGCTTGTGCAGTGGCGTGTGGCGATGGTCAACGCCCGCAACGAGCTGGATGCCTGGCCCACGGACATTCAGAAGTACGCGCCTCCCATTGCCAACCCGCAGCTGCGCCTTACCTCCCCGCGCCCCAATGTGCTGCAGGCCGACATTGCCCACAACCCTGAATTTGGCAAGCTGGCGGGCACGCAGGTGGTGGTGGAGCTGCAGCCTGGTACCCACACCTGGACCTGCCGCCCCGGCAGCCCGCCCATCCCGCAGGGCTACCTGCCCATCAACTGCCAGCAAGGAAGCACCGACGATTTCGAGCCTGCCAAGCCGGTGCCGGACGCAGACCCCTTCGGCTGGATGCGCTCGCTCATCACGTGGTGCGCGGTCATTTTTGGCGTGGGTGCAGTGCTGTGGGTGGTGCGCCACCCGCTCATCGGTGCGGGCCAGCTGCGACCCGCGCGCCTGCGCCGCACACCGCTGGCGCGCCTGCCGCAGATCGACCGGCTGCTGCGCTGGCTGCGGCGGCTGGAACCCACGCTGCAGGCCGCCGACATTCGCCTGGTGGACTGGCGCCGCGCGGTGGCCTGCGCCCAGGCCACGGGCAGCGAGCGCGCCCCGGCCCTGGCCCGCGCGCTGGCCGAACGCGTGTCCGCCCGCTGCCAGCCCAGCACCGACTGGGCGCTGCCCGGTGCGGTGTTTGAGTGGTCGTTCCCGCCCGACCTGCCCGTGTCGCTGGACCGCTGCCTGGTCTTTGTGCCCACGCACGGCATCGACGAAGCCACCGTACTGCGCCAGCTGCGCGCCGTGCAGACCGGCAGCGACGTGCTGCTGATCCTGAGCGAGCACAGCGTGGACACCCCCTGGCCGCTGCTGCACGCGCATGCACAAGACCGCGCCAACCTGCATGTGATGGCCGACAGCGCCAGCCAGACCGAGTGGCTGATTGGCGGCGACGCCCTGCAAGTGCTTCTGCGCCTGCTGGCTGCGCAGCTGCGCATCACCCGCATCTCGCCCTACCAGACACGCGGCGGTGTCACGCGCGAAGGCGCCTTCTTCGGCCGCGCGCAACTGCTGGCCCGCGTCATCAACCGCGAGCCCGCCAACTACCTGGTGGTGGGTGGGCGCCAGCTGGGCAAAAGTAGCCTGCTCAAGGCCGTGCAGCGCCGCATGGCGGGCCACCCGCACACCGTGTGCCATTACGTCTCGCTGCGCGACCACCGCCTGGCGCCACGCATGGCGCTGCAGTTTGGCCTGCCCGCCGACACACCACTCGAAGCCATCGTGGACCACCTGCAGGCGCAGTACCAGGGCAAGCGCCTGGTGCTGCTTATCGACGAGGCCGACCTTTTCTTCCGCGACGAATCGGCCAACGGCTACGTGCAGCTGTCCACCCTGCGCGCGCTCAGCGAAGAGGGCCGCTGCTGGTTCATGCTCGCGGGCTTCTGGGACTTGTACGCCACCGCCGTGCTGGACTACCAAAGCCCGCTGCGCAACTTTGGCGAGGTGCTGACCATCGGCGGCCTGGAGCGCGATGCCTGCCGCGAACTGGCCACCGAGCCACTGCGCAAGCTGCGGCTGGGTTTTGACAACGAGCACCTGGTGAACCGCCTGGTGGACGCCAGCGGCCAGCGCGCCAACCTGGTCGCCATCCTGTGCCAGGAATGCCTGGAGGCGCTGTTGCCCGGCGAACGTGTCATTGAGGCCCGCCACCTCACCCAGGCCCTGGCCTCGCAAGCCGTGCAAGACGCCTTGGCCGGCTGGGGCCGCCTGAGCCACGACGAAGCCGCCTGCCGCCTCGACCGCATCGTGGTCTACCACACAGCCCAGGCCGGGCAGACCAGCCTGGTCACCCTGGCCCAACTGCTGCAAAGCCACGGCATCGCGGGCGACGCGCAGGCCCTGCGCCAGTCACTGGCACGCCTGCAGCTGGCCTATGTGCTGCGCAAACACGAGGGCGGCGAATACCGCTTTGCCATCCCGCTGCTGCAGGACCAGTTTGAACCGGCGGAGGTGGAACTGCTGCTGCACCAGGAGCTGGCGGTGCTGGCGCGCGCTTAGTCCGTGCGGCCCGGCTCATGTCGTGAGCCGGCTGTGTTTACGGTGACTTGCGAGGTGGACTGCCCGCCAATCGCCTCAGCGCTTCAAGCTCCGTGGGCATGTGTAATACGCGGATGCCTGTCATGGCTTCGATGGCCTCTCGCTTTGACCAAATATCTGTTTTGTCACTGGTGATGAAGATGGAGCACCCGGCTTTGAGAGCGGAGTCGAGATGTTGCGCATCGACGCGTTTACCGATGAGTTTTCTCAGTGGCTCAAAGTTAGTTGTTGGTGCATCGTCATCCCAACTGCCCGTATCTTCAGCCCAGCTCAAATGGGCTTGTTCCCAAGTGGAAGCCAATCCTGGGACGAAATTTGTCACCTTCCGGCTGCGTTGTTCAAAAGGGAAGTAGTGAGTTGTGATCAGTCCGGAAGCCTCAAGCTCCGCGACCTCTTTCAACATGCCACCTGTATCAACATAAACTTTCATCGTCCCATCCTGGGTGTGATTGAACAAGTGGCGTTTGTTATGGGAGCTTGATGTTGGATGTCTTCCATTTACGCTCCGCCGTGGCTTGGTCCAACAACGAACTGTCTCTCTGAATACTTGCTCTCAGTCTCAGCTAACAGTTGCTATTTTTCAGACTCAGTGCGGAGGTTACTCCCATGAATCCCACCCTGTACACCATTGCTTATCCCACCTGCGCGCCGCAAGACGTGCAGGCCATCGAAACCTGGCGCGCCGCCCACGACCCCACCGGCCACGCGCTGGTGCGCCCGCATTTCACCCTGGTGTTTGCTAGCAACGCGGTGGACGAAGCCACCTACCTTGCCCATGTGGCGGCGGTGGCGACGCGCACGGCGCCCATCGCATTCCACTGCCGCTACGCCATGCTGGGGGCCGACGCCCA
This sequence comes from Acidovorax sp. K2F, assembly GCF_025246485.1. Lineage (NCBI taxonomy): Bacteria > Pseudomonadati > Pseudomonadota > Betaproteobacteria > Burkholderiales > Comamonadaceae > Acidovorax > Acidovorax sp. K2F. Next base: position 45,476 of record NZ_JAOBSQ010000036.1, on the reverse strand, counting down.
CAGCCCGCGCGCCCATGCCTATCTGGTGCCGGACGAAGGCTATGCCGCGTTGTCTCTGCTGCACGACGCGCTCTACACCGGCGCGCTGGCCGACGCGCTGCGTCTGGACCTGCCTTACACCCCGCACATCACCGTAGGCACTTTCGAGTCAGCACCCATGGCGCGCGCGTGGTGCGCTGAGCGCAACCAGGCGGGCGTGTCTGTGCCCGGCCAGGTGGCTGCGCTGTGGGTGGGGCAAGTGGTGGGTGGGCGGTTTGAACACCGGAGCCAGTTCGATCTGATGGGCTAGTTTTTTTAAGCAAAAACGGCCTTCACCGCGCGTCTATTGAGCGCTTTAAGCTATCAAATATGTAGCTTTATCGCTAAGCCCCTCAAGGCCGCTGCGCCATCACCAGCGCATACAGCGCCTGCGCCGCCACCGACAGGCTCTCGTCCCGCCGCCGCACCAGATAGATCTGTCGCGTCAGCCCCGGCAGCGACAGCGGCCGTGTGACCAGCCCCGGCTGGTCAAAGTGGAACAGCGTGAGCGCCGGCACCACGCTGATGCCCAGCCCCGCGCGCACCATGCCCATCACGGTGGCGAGCTGCTCCACCTCCATCAGCGTGTGCATGGCCTGCGGGTGCAGGGCGGCCTCCAGGTACTGGCGCACGCTGCTGGTGCGCGCGAGGTGGATGAAGGGCCACGCGGCCAGGTCCTGCGCGGTGATGGCCTTGCGCCTGCGCGCCAGCGGGTGGTCGGCGGGGCATACCAGGTAGAAGTCGTCGCTGCAAAACGGCTCGGCCTGCAGCGCGGGCGTGTCAGCGCGGATGGCGGCCAGTGCAAAGTCGGCATGGCCGCTGGCCACGCGGTCGATGCAGGGCTCGGACAGCACATCGGCAATGTCGATCTCGATGCCTGGGTGTGCGGTGCGGTACTGCGCCAGCACGCCCGGCAGCCAGCCCGCCGCCAGTGACGGCAGCAGCGTCACGGCCACACGCCCGCGCTGCAGTGTGGCGGCACTGCGCACGGCGGCCAGGGCGCTGGTGATTTCGGCGCGGATGCGGCGGGCCGACTCCAGAAAGTTCTGCCCCTCGGGCGTGAGGTCCACATGCCGCGTGCTGCGGTCGAACAGCCGCAGTCCCAGGTCGTCCTCCAGCGCGCGGATCAGCGCGCTGAACGCGGGCTGCGACAGGTGGCACAACGTGGCGGCGCGCGTGAAGCTGCGTTGCTCGGCCAGCGCGAGGAAGGCATCGAGCTGGCGGCTGGAGAGATGGGGGGCGCTCATGCGGGGTGGGTGTGATTCATCTGAATTTCAGATGGATTCATCGTAACAATCGATTTCACAGAATACAGCCATGTTCCTACATTCACGGTCAGGAGACAACGGATTCATGCCGAACGACCATAAAACCAACCTGCTGGTGGGCTGCGCCGCCGGCTTCTCGGGCGACCGCACCGACGCGGCCCTGCCCGTGGTGCAGGCGCTCATCGCCAGCGGCCAGCCTGCGGTGCTCATCTTCGAGACGCTGGCCGAGCGCACGCTGGCCCTGGCCCAGCTCGCGCGCCGCACCGACCCCGATGCTGGGTATGAGCCGCTGCTGGTGGACCTGCTGCGCCCCGTGCTGGCGCAGTGCCTGGCGCACCGCGTGCGCATCGTCAGCAACTTTGGCGCGGCCAACCCGCACGGTGCCGCGCGCCGCATCCACGCGCTGGCGGCCGAGCTGGGCCTGGCCCGCCCGCGCATTGCCGTGCTGCAAGGCGACGACCTGAGCGGCCCCGAACACCGCGCGCTGCTGCAGGGCGCGCTGGGCAGCGCGATGCCCACCGAGCCCATCGTCAGCGCCAACGCCTACATCGGCGCGCAGGCCATTGCCGACGCGCTGCGCGCAGGCGCCGACATCGTGGTCTGCGGCCGCGTGGCCGATCCGTCGCTGGTTCTGGGCCCCGCGCTGGCGCACTACGGGTGGGCGCTGGACGACCGGGATCGGCTGGCGCGCTCCACCATGGCCGGGCATCTGCTGGAATGCGGCGCCCAGGTTACGGGCGGCTACTTTGCCGACCCTGGCTACAAAGACGTGGCGGGCCTGGCGCAACTGGGCTACCCCATCGCCGAGATCGACGCCGACGGCCACTGCACCATCACCAAGCCCCCGGGCACGGGCGGCTGCATCACCGACCGCACGGTGAAGGAACAGCTGCTGTACGAGCTGCACGACCCGGCGGCGTACCTCACGCCCGATGTGGTGGCCGACATCACCACCGCCCGCGTGACCACGGTGGGCGCTGACGCGGTGCGGCTGGAGGGCGTGCAGGGCCACGCGCGGCCCGCCACGCTCAAGGTCAACGTGTGTTTTGAATCGGGCTGGTTTGCCGAGGGCGAAATCTCCTACGCCGGCCCGCGCGCAGAGGCCCGCGCCCGCCTGGCGGGCGAGGTGCTGCGCGAGCGCTTGCACGGCCTAGGCCCGCTGCGCATCGACCTGATCGGCGTGACCAGCATCTTTGGCGACGACACCAGCCGCTGGCTGGATGCATCCGCCCACGGCAACGACGAAGCCCGCGATGTGCGCCTGCGCGTGGCCCTGCAGCACCGCGACCACGTCATCGCCCAGCGCCTGGTGCGCGAAGTGACCGCGCTGTACACCTGCGGCCCCGCGGGCGGTGGTGGCGTGCGCACGGCGATGCGGCCGCGCCTGGGTACCGTCTCGTGCCTGGTGCCGCGCGAGGCCGTGTCCGTTTACTTCGAGATGGTGGATTGAGGACTCAAGCCATGACCACTACAAACCTTACCGTCACTGTTCCCTTGTATCGCCTGGCCCACAGCCGCACCGGCGACAAAGGCAACCGCTCCAACATCAGCGTCATCGCCTGGCACCCCGCGCTGTGGGATGTGCTGGTCGAACAAGTCACCGAGGCCGCCGTGGCACAGCAGTTTGCGCAGCGCCGCCCGCGCCAGGTCACACGCTACCTGCTGCCCCAGCTGCAGGCCATGAACCTCGTGCTGGACGACGTGCTCGACGGCGGCGTGAACGACTCGCTCAACCTCGACAGCCATGGCAAGGCACTGAGCTACCTGCTGCTCGATATGCCCGTCACCGTGCCCGCGCACCTGGCAACGCACTTTGGCGGCCCTTCCGTGTAGCACCGTTTTCTTTTCCATCCATACCAACACCAGGAGACAACATGACCCAGTCATCCCCCCGCCGCGCTCTGCTCGCCACTGCCGCCCTGCTGGCGCTCGGCGCATTGCACGCCCCCGCTGCGTTCGCCCAAGCGGCCGGTGCCTACCCGGCCAAGGCCATCACCTTTGTCGTGCCCTTTGCCGCAGGCAGCGCCACCGACCAGCTGGCGCGCGCGCTGGGCCAGTCCATCACCAACGACACCAAGCAGCCCGTGGTCATCGACAACAAGGCGGGCGCCAGCGGCATGATCGCCGCGTCGGCCGTGGCCAAGTCGGCGGCCGATGGCTACAGCGTGCTCATCACCACCAACACCACACACGCCGCCAACGAGCACCTGTACAAAAAGCTCTCGTACGACCCGGTGAAGGACTTCGCCCCCGTCACCGGCCTGGGCAAAGGGGGGCAGGTGCTGGTGGTCAACGCCAGCGCACCCTACAAAAACGTGGGCGAGCTGCTGGCCTTTGCCAAGAAGAACCCCGGCAAGCTCAGCTTTGGCAGCGGCAGCTCATCGAGCCGCATGGCGGGCGAAATGCTCAAGCAGCTGGCGGCCGTGGACATCCTGCATGTACCCTACAAGAGCAACCCGCTGGCCATCACCGACCTGCTGGGCGGGCAGATCGACCTGATGATCACCGACACCTCCACCGGCGTGCCGCAGGTCAAGGCGGGCAAGCTGCGTGCGCTGGGCTACTCCACGCAAAAGCGCAGCACCCAGCTGCCCGACGTGCCCACCATCGACGAAGCCGGTGTGAAGGGCTACGACATGGGCTACTGGTTTGCGGCCTACGTGCCAGCAGGCACGCCCGCGCCGGTGGTGGCGCGCCTGAACGAGCTGCTCACGGCAGCCACCAAGAGCGCTGCGGCCAAGAGCTTCTATGACAACGCCGGCTCCGAAGCCTGGACCACCACGCCCGATGAACTCTCCAAGTTCCAGGCCGCCGAAACCCAGAAGTGGGGCAAGGTGATCAAGGCCGCAGGTATCGAGGCCGAATAAGCCACCGGCCCATCCACCGGCTCACCAGCCAGGCCCACCCACCGGGCCGTTTCATTCCCGTTTTAGCTTCTCTCAGCCTGCCTTTGCTGGCAGGTCTGGGCGAAGCCTTGCCCGCGCGCAGCGCAACAGACGTTGCCGTTTTGTTCCAGAGCCGTTCCAGCGGCCCGCACCACCATCCATCCAAGGAGACAGACACCATGAAACCTCTTCGTGCATTCGGAAAACTCGCGCTCACGGCCGCCGCTGCAGCCGCCATCACGGCCTGCGGGGGCTCCAGCAACGATGCGCCCAAGGGCCCCGCGCTCAAGCTGGCCATCACCGCCACCGAAGCCTTCCCCGGCACCTATGGCGACGTGGGCGAATACGAGCGCGTGACCGGCACCATCAGCGGCGAGGTGGACCCCAAGGACCCCAAGAACGCCGTCATCCAGGACCTGGCCCTGGCGCCCACCAACGCCAACGGAATGGTCGAGTACCAGGCCGACTTCGTCATGCTCAAACCGAAAAACATGGCCAAGGCTAGCGGTGTCTTGCGCTACGACGCACCCAACCGCGGCAACATCCTCACGATGCTGAACCCCACGGCCACGCCCAGCGATGCGGTGTACCTGGAGCGCGGCTATGTGATGCTGTATTCGGCCTGGCAGGGCGATGTGCCCAAGAGCACCGCTGCGCGCCTGACGGTGACGGTGCCCGTGGCCAAGAACAAGGACGGCAGCAGCATCACCGGCCCCTACCGCGCCGAGCTGGTGCCCACCGCCGCCAGCCCCTCAATGACGCTGCCCGGCGGCGTGTTCAACGGCACCATGATTCCTTACGAACCCGCCAGCCTGGACAACACGCAGCCCGGCTACTCGCTCACCCGCCGTGCCAACGAGACGGATGCGCGCGTGCCTGTGCCCGCCAGCGACTGGAAGTTCGCCACCTGCGACACGGGAACCAACGCCTTCCCCGGCACGCCCAGCCCCACCAGCGTGTGCCTGAAGGGCGGGTTTGACCCAGCCTATCTGTACGAGCTGGTCTATGTTGCCAAAGACCCTAAGGTGATGGGCGTGGGCTTGGCTGCGCTGCGCGACACGGTGAGCTTCTTCCGCAGCAAGGCGGCCGATTCCACCGGCACCCCCAACCCGCTCGCAGGCCGCATCACCCACACGCTGGGGCAGGGCACCTCGCAGTCGGGCAACGCCATGAAGACCTTCCTGCACCTGGGCTTCAACCAGGCGCTGGATGGCGGCAAGGTGTTCGACGGCATGTACGCCCACGTGGCGGCGCGCCAGACCAACATCAACACCCGCTTTGCCGTGCCCGGTGGCGGCGGCGGCTTGCGCACCGACCACACCGCCTTCGGCCAGACAGCGCCGCGCGGGCTGGACAAGGATTACCAGGACGACATCAGCGGCCGCCAGGGTGGCGTGATGAAGCGCTGCGCTGCCACCAGCACCTGCCCCAAGTTCTTCCTGGGCCTGTCGGGCACGGAGTTCTGGCAGCTGCAGGGCTCGCCCGTGCTGACCGACGCCAGCGGCACCAAGGACCTGGCGCAGCCCGACAACGCCCGCATCTATTACTACTCCAGCACCCAGCACGGCGGGGCAGGGGGCACGGCCAGCATTGCCTATGCACCCACGCGCGCCACGTACCCCACCGGCACGGTGGTGCAGTTCAACGACACCTTCCGCGCGCTGTTCCTGAACCTCGAAGACTGGGTGGTGCGCGGCACGTTGCCGCCCGCCAGCCAGGTGCCCAAGCTGGCCGACGGCACGCTGGTGCGGCCCGAGGCGCTGGCCTTCCCGGCCATGAAGGGGCTGACCTGGGCGGTGGGCGGCGTGCAGACGGCGATCCCGGACTTCAGCTACCGGGGCCTGTACAACAACTTCCCGCTGTTTGACTTTGGCCCGCAGTACATCCCGCAGGACGAGGCCGGCATTGCCACCGTGCTGCCCCCGCGCAACCTGGGCCGCGACTACGCCATCCTGGTGCCGCAGGTCGATGGCGGCACGGGCCTCACCCGCGCCGGCATTCGCAGCGTGGAGGCGCGCGCGCCGTTGGGCACCAGCATTGAGTTCAACTACGTGGCCACACCCGGCATCACCGACCTGGCCAACCTCACGGGCAGCTTCATCCCCTTCCACAAGACGCGCGCCGCGCGGCTGGCGGCGGGCGATGCACGGCCGTCGCTGGAGGAGCTGTATGGCACGCAGGATGGGTATGTGGCTGCGGTGACGCAGGCCGCCAACGACCTGGTGGCCCAGCGCCTGCTGCTGCCGCGCGATGCGGACCTGCAGATTGCGCGCGCCAAGGCCGCAGCCGTGCTGCCCTGAGGTGACGTGACGACCCGCACGGCCCTGTGCCGTGCTGTCCCCTGCAGGCCCCCAAACCCTCTCGCAAGAGGGTTGGGGGCGTTTTTTCAGCCAATGTGGCCGGATGCGCTAGAGAAATATGTCTGAGCAGCTATCAAAAGCGTAGCGTTTTCTGGCCGTCCTGCCACCCTCACCACGGCACCCCCGCAAACCGGGCCACCAAAAAATCCAGCAACGCCCGCACCGCAGGCGACAAGTGCCGGCGCGACGGGTACAGCGCATAGATCGTCATCACCGGCAAGTCCCAGCCCGGCAACACGGCCTGCAGCTCGCCACTGTGCAGGTAGGGGTTGACCAGATACGTCGGCTGCATCGCAATGCCGCCGCCCGCCAGCGCGGCGCGCATCAGCGTGGTGGCCTCGTTGGCGCTGAAATGGCCGCTCACGCCCACGCGCTCCACCACCTCGCCGCGCGTCAGCTGCCACACGCTTTTGCCAAAGTTGGCGTAGCTCAGGCACCGGTGCTGCGCCAGGTCGGCAGGTTGCTGCGGCACACCGTGCGCGGCCAGGTAGGCGGGCGATGCCACCAGGGCCGAATCGCAGCGGGCCAGCGGCCGGCCGATGAGCAGCGGGTCGGGCTCGGCGCTGATGCGGATGGCCAGGTCGATGCGCTTTTCCACCAGGTTGAGCGAGCCTTCGCTCGCGTCCAGGTCGATCTTGAGCTGCGGGTGTTGTGCCAGAAAGTCCGCAATCGCCGCACCCATCTGCGCAAACGCAAACGACACGCTGCAGGTCAGCCGCAGCTGCCCGCGCAATGCGCCCTCGGTGGTGGTGGCGGTTTCTTCTTCCAGGTCTTGCGACAGCGCCAGCATCTGCTGGCAGCGGCGCAGCGCGTGTTCGCCCGCATCGGTCAGCGTCACGCTGCGGGTGGTGCGCTGCAGCAGCCGCGCCTGCAGCCACTGCTCCATCTCGCCCACGTAGCGCGTGACCATGGCGCGCGACATCTCCAGTTTGTCGGCCGTGGCGCTGAAGCTGCCGCTGGTGGCGACTTCGGCAAACACATGCATGGCGGTCAGGCGGTCCATAACGTGAAAGTTTTAGGGTTATTTGATCGATTGGCGAAACAAATATGCGCGAATTATCGGGTTTATTGGATCGATTGGCGCAAATAAACTTCGTTCCGTCATCTGCACCACCGCTCAACACACCGGAGAAACCACCATGTTCCGCACCACCCTCATCGCCGCCACCCTCGCCGTTGCCTTCACCGGCGCCCAGGCCGCCCAGCCGCTGCAGGTCAAGGTCTACAACGCCGACGGCAACAGCTTCAACGTCAACTCCACGCTGGTCTATGGCGAGAAGGAAGCCATGGTCATCGACGCCGGCTTTACCCGTGCCGACGCGCTGCGCATTGCCGCCAACGTGCTCGACACCGGCAAAGAACTCAAGACCATCTACGTGAGCCAGGCCGACCCCGACTACTACTTTGGCGTCGAGACGCTGAAAGAAATCTTCCCCAAGGCCGACGTGGTGACCACGCCCGCCGTGCTGGAGAAGATCAACGCCAAGCTGGCTGGCAAGCTCGCCTTCTGGGGCCCCAAGATGGGCGCCAACGCACCGCGCACGCCCGTGCTGCCCAAGGCGATTGCTGGCAACACGCTGAGCGTGGACGGCCAAACCGTGGAGATCCGTGGTACCACCGGCCTGCTGGCGCACCGCCCGTATGCGTGGATTCCGTCCATCAAGGCTGTGGTGGGCACCATCGGCGTGTTTGGCACCAACACCCATGTGTGGACGGCCGACACGCAAACGGTGGCCGAGCGCAGCGCCTGGGTGGCCCAGCTCGACGAAATGGCCGCCCTGCAGCCCACCGTGGTGGTGCCCGGCCACATGCCCGCCGGTGGCGCGCTGGATGCCGCCAACATCAGCTACACCAAGGGCTACCTGCAAGCGTTTGAGAAAAACGCCGCCGCCACCAAGACCAGCGCCGAACTCATCGACGCGATGAAGAAGGCCTACCCCGCAGCGCCCATGGGCCTGTCGCTGGACATCGGCGCCAAGGTCAACAAGGGCGAGATGAAGTGGTGAGATGACGTGTTGAAAGCTGTCAAAGCAAGTTGTTGAAAGGAACCAGATCGTGACCACGCACCCGCTCCAACAAGTCCTGCAGCACCTGCACGCCGGGCGCTGGAATGCGGCGCACGATCTGGTGCAGCACGACGGCACGATGCTCGGCGCCTGGCTGCACGGCATCCTGCACCTGCAAGAGGGCGACCTGGAAGACGCCGAAAACTGGTACGACCGCGCCGCCCGCCACTTCCGCAGCCGGGGCACGCTGGCCGAAGAAATCGCAGCGTTTGAGGCCGCACTGGCCGCACACGTTGCCCAACTTGCCCAGGCTGCGCCCCCAGGGGCACCAGCCGCCGCCACACCGCCTGATCCTGAAGATTCTGAAGAGAGACCCTGATCCATGCCCTCCACGCCCACCGTCACCGTGACGTACCTGTTCGACCCCCTGTGCGGCTGGTGCTACGCCGCCGCACCCGTGCTGGCCCGCTTGCAAGCCACGCCCGGCGTGCAGGTGGTGCTGGCACCCACGGGCTTGTTTGCAGGCGCAGGCGCCCGGCCCATGGACGCGCAATTTGCCGCCTACGCCTGGTCCAACGACCAGCGCATCGCGCAGCTCACCGGCCAGCCGTTCAGCCAGGCCTATCGCGAGCAGGTGCTGGGCCAGCCGGCCGGACGTTTTGACTCGGGCCCTGCCACGCTGGCCCTCACCGCCGTGGCGCAGACCGAGCCCGCGCGCGAGCTGGAGGCACTGCACGCCTTCCAACGCGCACGGTATGTGGACGGGCGCGACACCACGGCGCCCACCGTGCTGGCCGATGTGCTGAGCGCACTGGGCCTGCATGCAGCCGCGGAGTTGGTGCGCGAGCCCACCGATGCCCTGCGCGCCGCCATGCTGCAGCGCGTGGCCACCGCCCGGGCCGACATGCAAGCCCTGGGTGCGCAAGGCGTGCCACAACTGGCAGTGGGCGACGCCGCCACCGGCCGCCGCCGTGTGCTGGGCAGCCAGGCCCTGCACGGCAACTTCGACGCATTGCTGCAGCAGGTGGCCCAGGCCTGAGCGGCGCGGCTGGGACGGTGCGGCCCGGGCTGCGCCGTTGCCCACAGTGCAAATTGCAGCCAGGCCAGCGCCATGTCTTCAAGCCCCGTGGTCCGCCACGGGCACCCACACCACGGTGTGGTTCGCGCACTCCACTTCGTCCGGTGGCTGCCACAGGTCGCTGGCCAGCTCAAAGATGTGGGGTGGCACCACCATCGAAAACGTTGCGCCCTGTTCAGCATTGCGCAGCAACACACGCGCGCGCCGCACATGGCGCGGGGCATCCAGCACATACACCACCATGGCATCGGCCCATGGCCCCATGCGGGCGTAAAACGCATCGCGCTGGTGCTGCTGGATCAGGCCCACCTCCAGCACCACATCGCCACCCGCGTTCAGCACGGCCTCGGCTGTCTTCCAGATCTGCTCCAAGCAACGCAGCGTGCGGGGTACGTACCAGGCCATGACGTCCGCCGCATCGGGCCGGTCGGCCGAAAACAGCGTGGCCATCCAGTCGTCCAGGTTCAGCGGCACTGCGCGGTGCTGGTGCACTAATTGGCGGGCAAAGGTGGACTTGCCCGCACCCACGGGCCCGATGACCAGATGGATGCGCGGGGAGGCGGCGGCGGCGCCTGCGGGGGCCGTGTGTGTGGAAGTGGCGTGCATCAAAAAGGGCTCCAGAAATGCAAAAAGCCCTCTCTGCAAGCAGGGAGAGCCTTCAATGCGATGGACCAAAAAGAAAAGCCCTCAACGGTGGTGGAGGGCTTTACGGTTCGCTCAGGCCCAAAGGGCCGGACGCGATAGGGCAGTGTAGGTGCCCGCTGCGGGCTGCGTCAACCGTTGGTCCGTGTGCCGTGTGTTGAGTCCCCCAGTCACACCCTGTGCGCACCCGGCAAGCGTGGGTCACGCCCCAAACACCAGCGCCTGGTGCGCCCCCACGCCCGCCAGCACGCCTTCGGCCGATGCCAGCGTGGCGTTGTGCCGCATCAGCGTCAGGTCGCCAGCGGCATACACGTCGGGCACGGTGGTCATCTTGTTGGCATCGGTGCGGAGGTAAGGGCCCATGGGCCCATCGTCGAACGCGCAGCCCAGCTGCTCGGCCAGCGGGCTGGCGGGGCGGGTAGTGGCGGCCACATACATAGCAGCCAGCGGCACCACGCGCGCATCACCGTTGCCGGAGGCCTGCAGGCGCACGCCCTGCAGCGCCTGGCCCGGGCCTTCCAGCGCGGCGATGGGCGCGGGCTCGATGGTGATGCCCAGCGCCTGTAGACGCTCCCGCTCGGCGCTCTCCAGCGTCGTGTCGCCATTCAGAAAGAGGATGGTTGGGCCCCAGTCGGCAATCAGCTGCGCGTGCATGGCTGAGCCTGCCGAGTGGTAAAGCACGCCCAGCCGCTGGCCTGCAAATTCATAGCCGTGGCAATACGGGCAGTGCAAAACCGATGCGCCCCAGCGCTCGCGCAGGCCTGCAATCTCGGGCAAACCATCCTGCACGCCAAAGGCCAGCACTAGCTTGTGGGCCTCCATGTGCGTGCCATCGTCCAGCACCACTTCAAACCCGTTCTCTGGTGATCCGGCGCGTTGCTGCGCCGTGGCCGACACCACCGTGCCCTGCACAAAACCCACCCTGGGATAGGCCGCCAGCTTGCGCCGCGCCTGCTCGATCATCGCCAGCGGCGGCTCGCCGTCTTGCCCAAAGAAGCCGTGCGACGCTGCCGCAAACCGGTTGCGCGGCTGGCCTGCGTCCACCACACACACGCGCCGCCGAGCCCGCGCCAGCTGCATCGCGGCCGACAGGCCGGCAAAGCTGCCGCCTATCACGATCACCTCATACGCCTGGGTTTTTGCCATTGCCGCTGTCGCCATGCTCAATCTCCTTGTGACCGTGGCACCCGGCCACCATGCGTTCATGAAACTCGGCCGACAGCTGTGCCAGCGTCACCGCACCCAGCCGCGCCAGCAGCGCCTCTTCGGCCGCCTGGTAGGCCTCGGTCAGCGCGCGGTTCACCGCCTGCTCCACGATGCAGCCGGGGCTCTCCACGCGGTTGCCCACCGCCAGCAGCGTGGGCGCGCCCAGCGCCTCGTAGATGTCGCGCAGCGTGATGTCGGTGAGCGGGCACGACAGCACCCACCCGCCACCATGCCCCTTGGCCGACGAAACAAACCCCGCATACCGCAGCCCCGCCATCAGGCGGCGCACCACCACCGGGTTGGTCTGCATGGCCTGCGCCATCGCCTCAGACGTGGCGGGCCCCTCCATCTCTGCCATGTGCAGCAGTGCGTGGAGAACATTGGAAAGTCGGCTATCTCGTTTCATGCAACATTTAAAGTTGCGTGATGCTAGCATGCAATCAGAAACAGTGCTGGCGCACGAACAGAAAACTACTGAATTGATAGCTGCTGGCGCTTGATGGATAAGTGCTAGAGGCCAATTTGGCTTGATTTCTTTGACACGTTGCCCACCCCAACCGTTCGGGTTGAGCCTGTCAAAACCTTGCGCGGGCTTGGCAAACCGGCGGACCCAGCCCATCGCCAACCGTCGCACCCACCGCACACCAGACCACCCCATGACTCATCCCACCACGTCCCCCTTCACCGACCTCGCCGCCGTCGCCCGCTACGCAGAAGGCCCCCGCCGCAACGTGCCCGGCTACGACGCTTTGCTGCGCATGTCCCGCATCCTGCTGGCCGAGCGCGTGCCCGCCGACGGCCGCGTGCTGGTGGTGGGCGCAGGCGGCGGGCTGGAGCTGGAAGACATGGCGCGGGCGCACCCCGGCTGGCGGTTTGACGGCGTGGACCCCAGCCAGCCCATGCTGGACTTGGCCGCCCAGCGGCTGCAAAGCGCGGGCGTGCCCGGCGACCGTGTGGCGCTGCACCACGGCTTTGTGCAGAGCGCACCGGCCGGGCCGTTCGATGGCGCGACGTGCCTGCTGACTTTGCACTTTGTGCCGCGTGAGGATCGGGTGCCCATGCTGGTGGAGATCCGGCGGCGGCTCAAGCCCGGGGCGCCGCTGGTGGTGGCGCATCTGAGCGTGGCGGATGGGGTAGGCGTCGGCGGCGATGGCGGGGCAGGGGAGCGCGATCTGTGGCTGTCACGCTACGCCGCGTTCCAGGTCGCGTCCGGTGTACCGCCGGAGCACGCGGCCAGGGCGCGAGACAAGATTGCGGCGGAGCTGGCGGTGCTGACGCCGCAGGAAGACGAGGCGATTCTGCGCGAGGCCGGATTCAGCGATGTGCAGATGTTTTACATGGGCTTTGCGTTCAGGGGCTGGGTGGCATCGACCTGCTAGCTAGCAATGAAAGCGGGCCAGTTCATTGAACCCGCATGTCCGCAACTTGCTCCCTGTCAGGCTGTCTTGCGGCTGGGGTCGGCAGCCCCCGGCCAGCTAGCCGTAGGGCATAAAAGAACTTCAACGCACAGGCGCCAGCGCCCACCGGTCCTTCGACGCCTTCACCAGAAAATCAATCACCGCCTTCACCCTGGCCGCGTTGCGCCGGCCCGGTGACGACACCGCGTACAGCGTGTGCACGGTGCCGGACGCAAAAGGCGCCAGCACCTCCACCAACCGGCCTTGCGCCACATCGGCTGCCGCAAGCGGGCTGGACAACATGCCGATGCCCGCGCCGCTCACCAGTGCGTGGTGCACCAGGGCCGAGCTGCTGGCGGCCAGGCGCGAGCGCACGGTTACCTCCAGCGGCTTGCCTTGTGCATTGCGAAAGGCCCAGGTCACCGCCGGCCCCTGCGCCGTGTGCGTCACGGTGTGGCGCTGCTGCAGTTCGCTAGGCTCGGCGGGCGTGCCGTGCAGGCGCAGATACTCCGGGGCCGCGTACAGGCGCCGCTCGAACCGGCCCAGCGCGCGCGCCACCACCAGATCGCTGTGGCCCACGGTGGTGCGCAGCGCCACGTCAATGCCTTCCGTCACCAGGTCGGCCACGCGGTCGTCGGCCAGCAGTTCCACCCGCAGCGCGGGGTAGCGCGCCTGCAGGTCTGCCAGGTGGGGCAGCACCAGCGCTTCGCAGATCTCCTGGCTGGAGGCCAGGCGCAGGGTGCCCGCCACGCGGCTGCGCTGGTCCGACAGCGATGCACCGATGTCCTCCAGCTGCGCCAACAAGGCACGCGCTTCCTGCGCCAGCTCTGCGCCCTCGGGCGTGGCCGACAGGCCATGCGTGGACCGGCGCAGCAAGCGCACGCCGTAGCCGGCTTCCAGCCGGTCCACACCGCGCGCGACGACCGACACCGCCACATCCATCTCGCGCGCCGCCGCAGAAAACGAGCGCAGGTCGAGCGACCGCACCAGCCACCGCAGGTCGGCCGGATCGGGGAGGAAGGAGCGGGGTTCTTTTTTCATCGAGCGCGCCTTTGCGTGCGGAGCAAAAGCCATTATCACCACGGGCGGTTTCCGTGGCGGGGCGCAATTTCTACAGTGAAGGCTCGTTCAACCCAATGCAATCAACAGGAGCCCTCCATGCCCATCCTCAACGTCAAAGTGTCTGCCCAACGCACACCCGAGCTGTCTGCCCGCATTGCAGAAACCCTGCTGGACCTGACCACCCGCGTGCTCGGCAAGCGGCGCGACCTGACCGCCGTGGTCATCACCTTTGTCGACCCCGCCGACTGGTACGTCGCCGGCCGGTCGCTGGCCGACCTGAAGCAGTCGAGCTTTTACTTCGACGTCAAGGTGGTGGACGAGACCAACACCAAGGCCGAAAAGGCGCGCTACATCGCCGAAGCGTTCGCAGCCTTTGAACGCCTGCTGGGCGCGCTGCACCCCGAAAGCTATGTCTACGTGCAGGACGTTCGCGCCACCGCATACGGCTTTGGCGGCCGCACGCAGGAATACCGCCACCAGCACCCCGAGCAATAAGCGATCAATCCATCATCAATACCCACCCAGGAGCACCGACATGACGATGACGACAACGAACAACCCCCTCGCCGACGTGATCGTGGCCCAGACGCTGGAGCTTGCGGGCTTGGCGGACTGGATTCCTGAAGGCGAAGGCAAGTGGTCCCTGCCCATTCAGTTCCTGCCCGACGATGCCGGCTGGGTGGAACTGATGCGCCTGTCACCCGGCACGCGGCTGGGCCTGCACCGGCATACGGGCGAAGTGCACGCCCTCACGCTGGCAGGCGAGCGCCGCCTGAACGACGGCCGCGTGGTGCGGCCGGGCGACTACATCCACGAGCCTGCTGGCAATGTGGACTGGTGGGAGGCGACGGGCACCGAAACGCTGCTGGTGCATGTGGTGGTGAAGGGCAGCGTGGAATACCTGGGGCCGCACCATGCGGTGCTGCAGCGGATCACAACGGCTGATCGGCGGGCGGATTATCACCGCTGGTGCGAAGCGGTGGGCGTGGTGCCGCGAGATTTGCGCTGAGTGCGTATTTCACGCATTGCGCCCTCGGTTGCGCTCGGGGCCTGAGGCTGGAGCTGAAAGACATAGCGCGTGGACCCAACCAGCCCATGCTGCACTTGGTAGCGCAGCGGCTGCACAGCGCAGGCGTGCCTGGCGACCGCGCTATAAGGCTACTGACTTGTCATTTTGTATGGCGCTATGCGGCTATTCAGGCGGCGTCCAGCGTGGCCCCGGAGTATGCGGCTAGGGCACGGACAAGGCGGTTGCGGAGCAGGCGGTGCTCAAGCCCGAGGAAGATGAGGCGATTCTTCGGGAGGTGGGGTTTACTGATGTGCGAATGTTTTATAGGGGTCTGTACCGGGGGAGGCTGGCGTGCAGGGGGCTAAATCAAAAAGATTGATCTTTGATTAATTTCAAACGAATTGCGGGTTTTTATTGGCAAATTCTACTGCTGCCTTGACGAGCATTTCTGTTTCGGTTTCTGCCTTGTAGCGCGACTTTAATTGATCCACACCAGATTGCTTGAATATGTTGATGGCTGTTGAAAATAGCTTCAGTGCTTTGACGTCATCCAATAAAACTTGCTTGAATGCTTCACATTTCTTTTCTATCTTATTGCTCCCGAGTGGATCCAAATCCACACCCATGCCAACGATTCTTGCAATCAAAATTAATTGAAATCGTGCCTTCTTGTACTCATTTTGTAAATCTCCGCTTCTGAACATCTGCTCCAATCGAAAGTAGCAAAGCGCGCTTACAAAGTAAGGCAAAAAACTTGTGATCTGATGCAAAGATTTTCCCTTTAAATCTATTCACTATAGTTCCGTAGTACCCAGAAACAAGGTGCGGAGACTGCAAGAACATCGAAGCAAAGGTCTTGATCTGGATTGGTATGCTGATGATCTGATTTCGCTTAATTCCCGGTAGGGAATTGTATTGTTGCGATCGCCGCTCATAATAGAGTCGTGGATCAGTCTTCTCAGAGTTGAAATAAAGTTCAAGTTTCTTTTGAAACGCATTTAGAGCCTCTAGCTGCTCTGTCTTTACCTCTGTCTGGCTATTGGTTGCGAGAGTGATTTCGGTTTTGATCTCGTCATTGTCTGTGACGATGATTTTTATTGGAATATTGGTTGCCTCAATACCTTCGATATTTTGGCAGTCGTGAAGCACATTGCTTGTTTGACAGCCATTGACTATCTGATAGTCGCGAAGGGTGAACCGGTTGCCGGCTGGAGTTATTGAGGTTGCGACTACAGTTACGCCGTTGTTGAGCACGCAGAATAGATCAAAATCACCCTTGGTCAAAGTGTTTTTTATTTTTTGATTTACGGCGTTTTCTCCTTGGAAGTCTCTGACGTTGTCGTCAAATATATTGTGGATGGTTTGATTTTCATCTTGTATTAATTTTGCAAATTCTGGAAAAGGTATAACGCCTAGGTATGCTTCTTTGACTCCTTTAATGTCTGGAAGTGTAATTCTGTTTTGAAAATTTATTGTTGCTGATAATTTGTTCTTTGTTTCGTGATATAGTTTTTGAATCTCGTTTGCTCCATATGGAGTAATTTTGATCTCGTCAAAAACACCAATGGCATCAATTTCGAATTCGCCACTTTGAATCACCGCTCGTAGGTTTTGATCATCGACCCATTTGCCCGTGCAAACATAGAATAGCTTGCAAAATGGCCTGCGATTTATCATGTGCGAGGAGAGTGAAATGGACTCATCCCATAATTGCTTCATTAGTTTGATTTTTTCATTTTGAACTAATTTTGGTTCATCGGATAAAAAATCTTTCACGCCGTGTATAAAGGATCCTATTTCGGAGCCATTGAACGAAGAGGTTGTTTTAGATTGTATGAAAACAATTTCAGCATCCAGATGTCCTGCTGCCTCTACGAGTTCTCGTAGCTCATCGGCGTCGGTAATTATTTTGCCATTTACATTTAAAAACAATCCATCAATTGCGCAATCGCCTCCACTTCCGGTGTGTATATCCTCGAGCTCAAAGCTTGTTCTGTTGATCTTGGATGTAATGCAATAATTTGAGAAGTGCTCGAACTGGGTAGATTCGTCTAGCTTGCCTAAATCGTTCTGATTAGAGAAGGTGTCGAGTAATGATTTTGTAATCTTGTCCATTGGGTTTGGAATTTTTTATTGTTTAACTGATTGGAAAGAGAGTCGGTGGCGGTAGTACTTTGTCGTAGGCGCGGCGGTTTCGGCATGTCGTTAGCTCTACATCAGCCTAGCAAAGCGACTACAAACAGCCAAGCTCTTTATCACATAGTCCTCGGTGAGCTTTGCACGGAGGGCGCCGTAGCCTTGCGGAGCATCTTCTTTGGTTCAATTTGGGTCAAAGTTCAGTCTTGTCCGGCCAAAGTAGACCGCATAGCATCCCTGTCAAGCACCCGCCCCCATGAGGTGCTGCACAACAACGACAGGAGACAAGCCTTGCCATCCACCCGCTGGAGTCACTGCGGCGCCGAAGACCTGGGCGTCTTGCAGACCATCTTCTGGTCCGCAGGCGCGTCGCGCAATGCGCTGGCGCAGCGCCTGGCCTATTCCAAGAGCAAGGCCAACGCCATGGTGGCGGCGCTGCTCGATGAAGGCCTGCTCGACGAGGTGGGCCTGCAGGAATCCTCTGGCGGCCGGCGTGCCGAAACCCTTCGACTGAGCGAAACCCTGGGCGTGGTGATCGGCGCCGACCTGGGCGCGACCAGCATGCAAATAGCCATCATGAGGCCCGACATGACGGTGTTGGCGCGGCACCGCGAGCCCATTGATGTGCGCCAGGGGCCGGGCGTGATCCTGGCGCGGGTGCGGGGGCTGATGCGCGAGCTGCTGGCGCGCTGCGGGCTGGCGGCACACCAGGTGATTGCCATTGGCATGGGCGTGCCGGGGCCGGTGGATTTTGAAAGCGGGCAACTCGTCAACCCGCCGCTGATGCCCGACTGGGACGGCTTTTCCATTCGCGACTACCTGCGCGAGGCGTTTGCCGCGCCGGTGTTTGTGGACAACGACGTGAACCTGATGGCGCTGGGCGAGATGTACCGGCTGCAGCGCAATCTGCCCAACTTTCTGGTCATCAAGGTGGGCACGGGCATTGGCTGCGGCATTGTGTGCCACGGGCAGGTGTACCGGGGCGCCAATGGCTCGGCGGGCGACGTGGGCCATATCTGTGTGGACCAGCACGGCCCGCGCTGCCACTGCGGCAACCAGGGCTGTGTGGAGGCGATGGCTGCAGCGCCCGCCATGGCGCGCATGGCCACTGAGGCCGCGCAGCGCGGCGAGAGCGCACTGCTGGCCGAGCGGCTGCAAAGCACCGGCACGCTGACGATTGAAGACGTGGCCCAGGCCAGCCGCACGGGCGATGTGGCGGCCAACGCGATCATTCAGCGCGCGGGCAGCTTGGTGGGGCAGATGCTGGCGTCCATCGTGAACTTCTTCAACCCGTCGCATGTGTTCATTGCGGGGCGGGTGACGGACATGGGGCCTCTGTTCCTGGCGTCGGTGCGGCAGAGCGTGTACCACCGGTCGCTGGCGCTTTCTACGCGGCACCTGGAGATTCAGTACGCGCCGCTGGCCGACGATGCTGGTGTGGTGGGCGCAGGCGTGCTGGCGATGCAGGAGAGCCTGTCGCGCGCGGGCTCGGTGGCGGGTGTGGGCGTTGGAGCAGTTGTAGGAACAGGGGCAGCGCGATGAGCGTGGCCGTCGAGTTCCGCAACGTCACCAAGGAGTTTGGCCCCGTGCGCGTGCTGCACGGCGTGGGCTTTGCGCTGCAGCCGGGCCGCGTCTATGGCCTGCTGGGCGAGAATGGCGCGGGCAAGTCCACGCTGATGAAGATTCTGGCGGGGTACGAGAGCCCCACCACCGGCGAGGTGGTGGTGGATGGCGCGGTGCGCGCCCCGGGCGGCGGCTCGCGCGCGGCGGAGGCGCAGGGCATTGTGCTCATTCACCAGGAGTTCAACCTGGCGGACGACCTGACGATTGCGCAGAACATCTTCCTGGGCCACGAGATCAAGCGCGGCCCCTTCCTCGACGACAAGGCGATGCGCGAGAAGACGCGCGCTGCCCTGGCACAGGTGGGTTTGCCACTGGACCCCGACACGCGCGTGCGCAAGCTCATCGTGGCCGAAAAGCAGCTGGTGGAGATTGCCCGCGCGCTGGCCCGCAATGCGCGTCTGCTCATCATGGACGAGCCCACCGCCACGCTGACCCCGGGCGAGACGGAGCGCCTGTTTGCGCTGATGGCCGAGCTGAAGGCGGCGGGCGTGACCATCATCTACATATCGCACAAGCTCGACGAAGTGGAGCGCACCACCGACGAGGTGGTGGTGATGCGCGACGGCCTGCTGGTGGCGCGCGAGGCCACGGCCAGCGTGACGCGGCGGCAGATGGCCAACCTGATGGTAGGCCGCGAGCTGGCGGATTTGTTCCCACCCAAGCTGCCCGCGCCTGCGGGTGGAGAGCCCGCCATCAAGGTGCGTGGCCTCTCGGTGCCGGGCTGGGCCGAGGACGTGAGCTTTGACGTGCGGCGTGGCGAGATTCTGGGCTTTGCCGGGTTGGTGGGCGCTGGCCGCACCGAGCTGTTCGAGGGCCTGCTGGGCCTGCGCCCGCGCTCGGCCGGCACGGTGGAGATTGCTGGCAAACCCGTGCAGCTCAAAAGCCCGCGCGATGCGGCGCGCCATGGCCTCACGTATTTGAGCGAAGACCGCAAGGGCAAAGGCCTGCATGTGCACTTTGGCCTGCGGCCCAACCTGACGCTGATGGCGCTGGAGCGCTATGCCAAGCCCTGGCTCAACCCCGCGGCCGAGCACGCCGCGCTGCGCGATGCGGTGCAGGAGTTCGGTATCCGCACCGGGTCGCTGGACGTGCGCGCGTCGTCGCTGTCGGGCGGCAACCAGCAAAAGCTGGCGCTGGCCAAGGTGCTGCACCCCGGCCCCAGCGTGGTGGTGCTGGACGAACCCACGCGCGGCGTGGACGTGGGCGCCAAGCGCGAGATTTATCACCTGGTGCAGCGCCTGGCAGAGCAGGGGCTTGCTGTTGTGGTGATCTCGTCTGAACTGATGGAGCTGATCGGCCTGTGCCACCGCGTCGCGGTGATGCGCGCCGGGCGGCTGCAGACCACGCTCCAAGAGCCTAATTTGACCGAAGAGGAGTTGATCGCACATGCCACAGGTACCCGCTGAAAACGCCACCACTGCAGCGGGCCGCCACGGCGGCGCTACGGCCTGGTGGGGCAAGCTGCACGGGCTGGGCCCTGTCATCGGCCTGGTGCTGCTGTGCATTGCCGGCACGCTGCTCAACAGCAACTTCGCCACTTACGACAACGTGATGAACGTGCTCACGCGCACGGCCTTCATCGGCATCATCGCGGTGGGCATGTGTTTTGTGATCATCTCGGGCGGCATCGATCTGTCGGTGGGCTCCATGGCGGCTCTGATCGCAGGCTCGGTCATCTTGTTCATGAACGCGATGGCGCCCGTGCTGGGCTCGCCCCTGGCGGCCGTGGTGGTGGGCATGCTGCTGGCGGTGGTGCTGGGCGCGGTATTCGGGCTGGTGCATGGCCTGCTCATCACCAAGGGGCGCATCGAGCCCTTCATCGTGACGCTGGGCACGCTGGGCATCTTCCGCGCGTACCTCACCTACTTCTCCAATGGCGGGGCCATCACGCTGGAGAACGATCTGTCGGACATCTACAGCCCGGTGTACTACGCCAACCTGCTGGGTGTGCCCATCCCCGTGTGGATCTCTTTGCTGGTGGCTGTCATCGGCGGCGTGATCCTGAACCGCACGGCCTATGGCCGCTATGTGCAGGCCATCGGCTCGAACGAGCAGGTGGCGCAGTACGCCGCGGTGGATGTGCACAAGATCAAGATCCTTACCTACATGCTGCTCGGCGTGTGCGTGGGCATTGCCACGCTGCTGTATGTGCCGCGCCTGGGCTCTGCATCGCCCACCACGGGCCTGCTGTGGGAGCTGGAGGCGATTGCCGCCGTCATCGTGGGCGGCACCGTCCTGAAGGGCGGGGCGGGCAGCATCACCGGCACGGTGGTGGGCGCCATCCTGCTCTCGGTCATCAGCAACATCCTCAACCTCACCAGCATCATCAGCGTGTACCTGAATGCGGCGGTGCAGGGCTTCGTGATCATTGCCGTAGCGTTCATGCAGCGCGGAAAACGGTGATGGATTTTCTGGATTGGTTTTCTCGGTAGGTCGTTTGACTTTCGTGTTCCCCAGCCGGCCAGCTTTCTTGGCCATATTCCAAAGCAACAGGAGACAACGCATGAACAGCCAACTTACTTCTTTCACCCGCCGCCTGGCCCTCTCGGCCGTGGGCGCCGCTGCCCTTGTATTGGCCGCCCCCGCCATGGCGCAGGCCAACAAGACGGTGGTGGGCGTGGCCATTCCGTCGGCCACGCACGGCTTTACCGGTGGCATCGTGTACTGGGCCAACCAGGCCAAGAAGGACCTGGAGAAGGCCCACCCCGGCCTGCAGGTCATCGTGAAGACCGCAGGCGGCGCGCCCGAGCAGGCCAACCAGTTGCAGGACTTGGTGACGGTGAACAAGATCAACGCGCTGGTCATCTTCCCGTTTGAATCGGCCGCGCTGACCAAGCCGGTGGCGCAGGTGAAGGCCAAGGGCGTGTACGTGACGGTGGTGGACCGTGGCCTGACCGACACCAGCGCGCAGGACGCGTATGTCGCGGGTGACAACACGGCGTTTGGCAAGATCCCGGCCGAGTACATCGCCAAGGCACTGGGCGGCAAGGGCAACGTGGTGGCCATGCGCGGCATTGCGACCACGTTGGACAACGAGCGCATGGACGCGTTCAACAGCGTGCTGAAGAACCACCCCGGCATCAAGCTGCTGGATGCCAAGTACGCCAACTGGAACCGCGATGACGCCTTCAAAGTCATGCAGGACTACCTGACCCGCTTCCCGCAGATCGACGCCGTGTGGGCCGCCGACGACGACATGGCCGTGGGCGTGCTCAAGGCCATCGAGCAGGCCAAGCGCAAGGACATCAAGCTGGTGTTTGGCGGCGCGGGTGCCAAGGGCATGATCAAGACGCTGATGGACGGCAGCAACCCGCTCATCCAGGCCAACGTGTCGTACAGCCCCAAGTTCATCTACGACTCAATCAAGCTCACGGCCGAGGCGCGGATCAAGGGCGAGAAGCTGCCCGCCAACACCATCATTCCGTCGGTGCTGATCACCAAGGAAACGGCGAAGGATTTTTACTTCCCTGACTCGCCGTTTTGATGGCGTCAATGTGAGTCAAGTCAGGAACATCCCTCAGATGAGGACATCAGCCCGTGCACCCGCAGCGGCGCTGGGGGTTGACCCCATCTCCCCTCGCGGGAGAGGGTTGGGGAGAGGGGCTGCACCCGCGCCGCGCCCGTTTCGCCCCCCCCCTCTCCCCGGCCCTCTCCCACCAGGGGAGCGGGAGTGAGGGGCGATCTGAGATGTGTGAAAAATCAAGCCAAATTGGCCTCTAGCGCTTATCCAGTAAGCGCTAGAAGCTATTGAAAATATAGCTTATAGCCGCTTCGAACCTGCAACCCAACGTCCCTTGGAGCCACCATGCCAAGACCCGTCACCCTCTTCACCGGCCAGTGGGCCGACCTGCCTTTGGCGCAACTCGCGCCCCTGGCCAAAAGCATGGGCTACGATGGCCTGGAGCTGGCGTGCTGGGGCGACCATTTCAACGTGCAGGAGGCGCTGTCTTCGCCCCAGTACGTCAAAAACAAACATGCGCTGCTGGCCCAGCACGGCCTGCAATGTTTTGCCATCGGCAACCACCTGGTGGGCCAGGCCGTGTGCGATCTGATCGACGAGCGCCACCAGTCCATCCTGCCGCCCCATGTGTGGGGCGATGGCGAGCCCGAGGGTGTGCGCCAGCGCGCTGCTAGCGAGCTGGCAGACACGGCGCGCGCTGCCGCGAACTTTGGCGTGAAGACGGTGACGGGCTTTACCGGCTCGTCGGTGTGGCATTCGATCTATGCCTTTCCGCCCACCACGCAGGAATACTGGGACAAGGGCTTTGCCGATTTTGCGAAGCGCTTTGGCCCCATCCTCGATGTGTTCGAGCAGCACGACATCAACTTCGCGCTGGAGGTGCACCCCACCGAAATCGCGTTCGACATCGCATCGGCCGAGCGCGCGATTGCGGCGGTGGGCGGTAACAAGCGCTTCGGCTTCAACTACGACCCCAGCCACCTGGCTTACCAGGGCGTGGACTGCGTGAAGTTCATCCGCCAGTTTGCCGGCCGCATCTACAACGCCCACATGAAGGACGTGTGGTGGGGCAAGGGCGACGGCACGGTGGGCACCTTTGGCGGGCACACCAGCTTTGGCGATGCGCGGCGGAACTGGGACTTTCGCAGCGTGGGACGCGGGATGATCGATTTCGAATCCATCATCGTGGCGCTCAACGACATCGGCTACCAGGGCCCGCTTTCGGTGGAGTGGGAGGACAGCCGCATGGACCGCGTGCACGGCGCCACAGAGAGCGCGGCGTTCTGCAAGCGGCTGGATTTCAAGCCCGCCGCTGGCGCATTCGACGCCGTGTTTGCGCGCGACAAGCAGGCCTAGCCGCGCTCCGTCCATAACACCGATAACAACAACACACAGCGAGCAAAGACTTTTCGTATGTCCAGTGAAAGAAAGCTCCGCTACGCCATGGTCGGCGGCGGCCACGGCGCCTTCATCGGCGCGGTGCACCGCAAGGCCATGGCGCTCGACGGTCAGTTCGAGCTGGTGGCCGGTGCGCTCTCGTCATCGCCCGAGCGGGCGCGCACATCCGGCGCCGAACTGGGCCTGGCGGACGACCGCAACCACGGCAGCTGGCAGGACCTGCTGGCCGACGAACTGCGCCGCCCGGCGCATCAGCGCATCGACCTGGTGAGCATCGTCACCCCCAACCATGTGCACCACCCGGTGGCGTTGGCGTTTGTGCAGGCGGGCTTCCATGTGGTGTGCGACAAGCCGCTGGTGCACACCCGCGCGCAGGCCGACGAGCTGGTGGCCGCCGTGAAGAAGGCGGGCACCGTGTTCGGCGTGACCTACAACTACACCGGGTACCCGATGGTGCGTGAGGCGCGCCACCTGGTGCACAGCGGTGTGCTGGGCCAGCTCCGCAAGATCACCGTCGAATACAACCAGGGCTGGCTGGCCACAGCCGTGGAAGAGGGCGGCGCCAACAAGCAGGCCGACTGGCGGCTGGACCCGGCGCGCAGCGGCAGCGCGGGCACCCTGGGCGACATCGGATCACACGCCGAAAACCTGGCCGCCACCGTCACCGGCCAGCACCCTGCCTGGGTGTGTGCAGACCTCACCACCTTTGGCGCCGGGCGGCAACTGGACGACGACGCCCAGCTGCTGCTGCGCTACGACAGCGGTGCACGTGGCTTCATCGTGGCATCGCAGGTGGCAGCGGGGCTGGAGAACGACCTGCGCCTGCAGGTGTCGGGCACGCTGGGCACCATCACCTGGCGGCAGGAAGACCCCAACCAGCTCATCCACTCCCCGGTGGACGGCCCGCGCCGCATCCTCACGCGCGGCTCACCGTGGCTCAGCCCGGCGGCGCTGCAGGCCGGGCGCATTCCTGCGGGCCACCCCGAGGCCTTCATCGAAGCGTTCGCCAACGTCTACCTGGGTGTTGCTGCCGACATCCGCGCGCGGCAGACAGGCACGGCGGCCGACCCCCTGCACGCCGACTACCCGCGCGTGGAAGACGGGGCGCGTGGCGTGCACTTTATCGAGCGGGTGTTGGCTTCTGCGGCCAGTGAGCAGAAGTGGACGGCATTGCGCTGAGCAACGCTCGCGTCGCGGCGCATGGAAGCTGTAGCCCTGCGATCAAAGCGATGAAACAGCGTTGATAAGGGTCACAACTCGCATGCGACTCTGATTTAGGCTGCACGGGCCGCAGCCCTGGACGGAGGGCGCTCGTCGCGTATCCCTCCGAAGGTTGGGTTGCCGCGATAACCGCTATCCCGACCTTCGGCGGAGTCTTCTGGGTTGGCTGAATCAAGCTTACGTTGCGGAGCGGCTTCGTACACGTGTCTGTGCTCGACCAGCCCCATGCCAAGGCTAGCGTCAAGCTCCGAATGTCCTCAATTTCCGAGCCAGGAAAACCCTTATTTTTCCAATAGCTCTGAGCTATTGGAAATGGTGACTAATTGTTTGTTTTTGTTGCTGTTGTGTCACTAATACATACGCACTATGGCTAAGCGAGGGCACTTGCGCGATGCTTGCGCACCATCTTTTGAAGTTGGTGATTAAACAAAGAGTGGCAGTAAGCCATTGATTCATATCAAAAAAATAGATGGATGGGATGCGGGTCGGACGCCACCAAGCAAGCGTTGCCAGCAGTGCCGCAAGGCAGTTGAGGGATGCAAAACGCGTGGATCGCTGACGCCAATTTTTAATTGTTTACTTTCGTTACGTTTAGTAATCTCCGCGCTCACTCTTCTTTCAACGCCTGAGGAAATCATGCGATCACTTTTCTCCGTCCTGCCTGCTCGGCGTGCACACTGTTCTCCCGGTTCCCGAGCGACGCAGGGTGGTTTTACCCTGGTGGAATTGGCTGTTGTGCTGGCCGTCATCGGCTTGATCATCGGCGCCGTGGCCATCGGCAAGGATGTGCAGCGCAATGCCGAGTACACGAAGATCAAGAACAAGTTCATTGACCAGTGGGAGCAGGCGTACAACCAGTACTACCAGCGCACCGGCGTGGTGGTGGGCGATAGCCAGACCGCGCCCCGCATCATGGTGAACGGGACTGCTTACGTGGCAGCAGCAGGTTCTCCCACTTCGGGTGGTGACATGGCTGCACTGGTCGCAGTTGGCTCCGAGCCAGTCCCCGTTTGCTCGCGCAATCCTGAAGCCGGGACCATGCGCTCAGACTCTCCTTTTACGGTCAATGTGAATGACCTTCGTGCCTACATGACGCGCGCAGGCATCCGCATGCCGCCCGGTCGTGCAGAGGGGCAGGAAGACCTGTATGTCTACACCGATACCAACGGTTCGCCGCAGGAGATCCAGGTGTGCTTTCAATGGAACCGACCCACGACACCCGAGGGCTCGGGCAACGTCATGGTCATCTCTGGCCTGACTCCCGACCTGGCACGCATGCTGGACCAGATGATTGATGGCAAGCCTGACGCGCAAGAAGGTCGCTTCCGCCTGCGGGGCATTGCCAACGGCACGCCGAATGGTCCTGGTGTGGAATGGTCTGCCAACAACTCCTTCGGCCGCGGCGCAGGCGCCACCACGGCCACCGGCGCGGGCAACACCCGTGACGAAGAGCAGGTCATCACCCTGACCGCCATCTACAAGATGAACCAGTAATCAGGGCGAGGAAAACAACATCATGAACCAAGTATTCAAGAACCTGGCCCGCCGCTCGCCATCAACGCGTCAGCAGGGTTTCACGCTGGTCGAGCTGGCGGTTGTGCTGGCAGTTATCGGTCTCATCATCGGTGCCGTGGCCATCGGCAAGGATGTGCAGCGCAACGCCGAGTACACCAAGATCAAGAACAAGTTCATTGACCAGTGGGAGCAGGCGTACAACCAGTACTACCAGCGCACGGGCGTCGTGCTGGGAGACAACCAGACTGCCCCTCAGAACATGGTCAACGGCGAGCGTTTTCTGGCAGCTGGTACACGCTCTGGCCGCGACATGACCGGTGTCACGCCACCCAACGCCATTTGCCGTGCGGCAGCAGGGCAGGGCATGACGCGAGGATTCACCGCTGGTACGGATCCTGACCTGCGCGCCCTGATGACGCGTGCCGGTATCCGCATGCCTCCCGGCCGTGCAGAAGGTCTGGAAGACCGCTATGTCTATCTGGACACCAATGGCAACCCGCAAGAAGTCCAGGTGTGCTTCCAGTGGAACGTGCCGCTCGGTAATGGCTCTGCCGCGAATGCAGTGGGTGATGGCATGGGCAACGTGATGGTCATCACCGGCCTGACGCCTGACTTGGCACGCGCGCTGGATCAAATGATCGACGGAAAACCGGATGAGCGTGAAGGCCGTTTCCGTCGCCAGGGCGTGCTGAACAACGCTGGCGGCACCAATCCCAATGCGCCGGGGCAGGAGTGGCAAGCCTCCAACCGTGACCAGATCGGCACGACCAATGATCGTGCTTTTGACGAAGACCAGATTGCCATCGTCACGGCCATCTATCGCATGAATCAGTGATGTGGCTTGAGCCCTTCCACCCTTGACCCTTTACACAACTTATTCCCCTCGTCGGAGGTTTCAATGAAAAAGATGCATTCGTTTCGTGGGCTGGGCCGCAAGGTCCAGCAAGGTTTTACTCTGGTTGAGCTGGCTATAGTGCTGGCCGTCATCGGCCTGATCATCGGTGCCGTGGCCATCGCCAAGGACGTCCAGCGCAATGCTGAATACCAGAAGGCCGTCAACAAGTTTGCCTATCAGTGGAAGATGGCCTATGACCAGTACTACCAGCGCACCGGCGTGGTGGTGGGTGATTGCCAGCAGGCGCCAACCTACATGGTGGATGGCTCTGAAACCTCTATCAACGGCGGCAACGCTTGTACGCGTGCGGGTTCCATGGCTGTTCCCGGCATTCCAGCCAGCTTCACAGACCGTGGTCGCAAAATCTGCTCTGGCCAGGGCTACGCTGCAGACACGGTCGGTGCTGGCGACACTACGCTGGCAACACTGAACCTGCGCGAACTGATGACCCGTGCTGGTGTGCGTATGCCCCCTGGCCGTGGTGAAGGACACGAAGACCGCTTCCTCTACATCGACTCCAATGGCAACCCGGCTGAGCTGCAAGTTTGCTTCCAGTTCAACAACGCGGGCGTCGCAAGCGGGGCGGGGAACGTCATGGTGATTCGTGGACTGACGCCCGATCTTGCGCGTTTCATGGACCAGGTGATCGATGGCAAGCCGGATTCCCGCGAAGGCCGCTTCCGCATCCAGGGCCGCCCCCAGCAGACGGCATCCACCGAAGCCAATGCACCCGGCACCCAGTGGGAGGCCAACAACACGCAGGGCGTTGCCATCAATGTGGGCGGCAACAGCACTCAGATGAACACCAGTGATGCGCGCTCGCCCGTAGTCAATGCCGCTGGGAACGCGGGAGGCACGGCTGGAGGCCG
The DNA here is from genome assembly GCF_025246485.1 of Acidovorax sp. K2F. Lineage (NCBI taxonomy): Bacteria > Pseudomonadati > Pseudomonadota > Betaproteobacteria > Burkholderiales > Comamonadaceae > Acidovorax > Acidovorax sp. K2F. Next base: position 17,428 of record NZ_JAOBSQ010000036.1, on the reverse strand, counting down.
CACCTTCGACGAAGACCAGGTCATCTTGCTGACCGCCCACTGGATCATGGAGCAGTAATTGAACGGCACCCGTACGCTCAAGCTGGCCTGTCTGGCACTGGCCACTGCCCTGCTCGGCGGTGGAGCCTGGTTGGCGCAGCGCGGTCTCAAGCAACTGGCTTGGGAGCGCCAGCAATTCGCTCAGTTGCAACAGGGGCTCGAAAGCGCCCGCAGTCTTGTGCCTGAAGTGCAGCGGCGCGAGCAACTGGTGCGTTCTATCAAAGACGTTTCTCAACAGGTGGAACGCATGGGCTTTGACCCGTCCCAATGGGGTGAACGTCGCTTACGCCGGGCCGTAGCCCCCGCGACGCGGGTCGAGGCTGCTCAGTTCCTGGGTGAACTGGGTCGTGGCGGAGCAGGGCAGATATTCGTGGCTGATGTTTTCGAGATCGCTACTGTGTCGCCTGAAGCCAGCCTGTTCCAACCCCCGATGCCCGGCGACCAAGGGCTTTTGCTGGGTGTCACGGGCACGCTGCACTTTCAGACGGCGTCTGTCTCTCCATCGCCGAAGGTGACTCCATGAGTGCAGAACATGTGTATCGCGTCGCCAGCTCCGGCTGGTTGCACTGCCACGGGCATCAGGTCGAAGAAGTTCCTGCATGGCCGCGTCTGACCCACAGCGCGCTGGTGGTGTTGGACATGGACGACGTCTATACCGACGTCTGGCGTTTCGAGGGCAAGACCGAATACGCAGCCGCTTTGGTTGAAAAGCGTGTGCGTACGCAAGGCCTCGTCGAAGGCGCGGCCCATGTCGTGGTGCACCGGCTGGTCAAATTGCCGGGCGGCTTTCAGGTGTTCTTCTCGGCGATTTCGCTGGATCTGTGGCAGCGTTGCACGCAATGGGCCAAGGAGCAGGACGACCATTGCCTGGTGATGATGGCTGGCGGGCTCCTGTGTGACGGCGTGGCGTCTGGCAGTGCGCGCGTCGTGCTGTCCCAGCGGCGGCTGATGTGTTTTGTGCAATCCGAAGAAGGCATGGTTTTTGGCTCTACCCAGGCGCTGGGTTCTGGGCCATCTGCCATGGCCAGTGCGGCCCAGGTGCTGACCAGCAACCACAGTACCTTGTTGATGCGGCTGGGTGCGGAGGCTGTGGAGTGGTGCACGCTGTGGTCTACGCAGCCTGCGGATGTAGACACCTGCCTCGCAGCTGTACGCAGCGTAGTGGGCGGGGCGCCAGTGATCATGCATGCGCAAGAGATGACGCTGGCTGCTGAGCGGGTACATACCGTGATGCCGACATTGGCGCGCAAGGCTGCAGGCCGCCATGCACTGAATCCTAGTCTGGAGCGGGTGGCGTGGCGTGCCGAGCGCTGGGTGGCTCCTATCACCGTGGTAACGGCGCTCGTCGGCATCGTTCTGGCCATTGTGGGCGTGCTGGTCGGGCAACTGGCGGATCAGCAGCGCAATGCGGGAATGAACCAGCGCGCCGAGCTGGAGGCGCTGCAAAGCCGAATCCAGGCGGTGTCGTTGGTGGAAGCTCCGGGGAAGCTGCTGCCGGTGGCCGAGTTCTCGCGCACGCTGGATGAGGGCGCGCGCCATGACCCAGTGGCGTTCATGGCAGTGTTGAAAGCTGCCTCCAACAAGGACATTCGGATTCAGCGAGTACGTCTGGAAACGACGAGCTCTTTAGGGAGTGCACAACCCGGTAAAAAAGCCTTCCGTGTAGACGGCGTGGTCGCACCCGGTGCCTCGGCTTCTGTGACACGCTGGGTCTCCCAGATGGCAGCGGCTGGCTGGACGCTCCGGGCAGTGGATCCCACCTTCACGCTGCCAGGTTCTTTCTCGTATGAGCTGGTGGCCAATGCAGCTGCTCCAGGAAATGTGAAACCATGAAATACGCGGCTTTACTTCTCAATGGGCTTGCCATTCTTTTGCTCGGCTGGGGGCTCTATGGCGTGTTTCAGCTCACTCAAGCGCGCACTCCGTCGATGCGTCCCATGACCGTGGAGCTGGCGCCCTTGCCAGCCGCTTTGCGCACGGATCAGGAGCGCGTGACCGAGGCCTTTGGCGCCATGTCTCGCATCCAGGCGCAGACGATGGCGGCAGGCACCGATCCGCAGCGTCTGATCGCGCTGCCAGTGCCTGGCAGTGATGTGGTGGGCAGTGTGCAAATGCCGCGCCGCTCCCTGTCATTGCATTTGGACGATCTGGCCTCTGAGCGGCAGTCTGTGGTGATTGACGGCCAACTGGCACGCCAGGGTGCACGGCTGGAGGGCGGTGGGCGTGTTGTGCAGGTGCGCCCCAGCGAGGCGGTGGTTACCGAGCGGCTGGGTCGTCAGACTTTGACGCTGCCTCAGGGGGAACTGCGGGTGGGAACGCTGCGCTGGCCCGACGGATCGCTGGCAAGCATTAATACCCAGGAGTTCCGCTCGGGTCTGCCGGGCGGACAACCTGGCCCTATCAAGAGCTTGCCATGACCACGAAGGCCCGCCGGCAGCAGACAGACAACGTGACTCGCGGCTCGACGCGTGCATCGCGTTGTGGGCTCCCGTTGGCTTCTCCTCATGACCATTTCAAGAAATCACGCTAGTAGCGCCAAGGACAGCGACATGAACAATCCTCCATTTTTCAAGCCATTGGCGCTGGTATGTGCCGCCCTGGTGCTGGCTGGTTGCGCCAGCCCTTCGCCCCGCAGCGCTTCCAGCCTCCCGCCGCCAGATACCACTGCAGCAGACCAGATGCGCGAGCACGCTGCGCAAGAGGCCCAGCGTTTGCTGGTACATCAGCAGATGTTGCTGGCCGAAATCAACAAGACGGCAGCGGCACCGGTCATCGCTCCGGTGGCCCCGGTGTTTGATCCGCTGGAAGGCAAGCTGATCAATGTGGCCATGTCCCGAGCCAGCATCAGCCAGATCTTGAGTGCGTTTGCCGACGCAGGAAACCTGAACCTGATCGTTGATCCCAATGTGCTGAAGGGCGGGCAGCTTGCCGACATGCACTTGCGCCAGGTGACACTGCGTGAAGGCTTCAACGAAGTGCTGCGCACCTATGACGTGGCAGGCGAATTCCGTGGCAATACGCTGCGCGTGAACCTTACCGAGGAGAAGTTCTTTTCATTGAACTTTCTCAACACCAAGACCAGCATCCAGATGGGCTCTGGCGGTAACGTTTTCGGCAGCTCCAATTCGGGCGGCGGGGGCGGAAGCGGGAGTGGAAGCAGCGGGGGCGGCGGATCGGGTGCCCAACAGGGCAGCCTGACCATGTCGGGCTCTGGCGGCGGAAGTACGGATCCGTACCTGGAAATCGAAACCGCCCTCAAGTCGGTATTGGGTGACTCGCACCAAGACCGCCTGGCCCAGCAGCAGCAAATGCAGCAGCAGAACCTGACCATGACGACCCCGGGCTCGTCCTCGTCGCCTTGGATTGGGAGTGGGGCCAACCCAACACGTCCCGCCCAGTTGCCGCAAGCGCCCTTGGCCACGATGAATGAAGACAGCGGCTTCACATTGAACAAGATGACTGGCACGCTGTACGTAAAAGCCCGTCCCTCCAAGATGCGCGCCGTCGAGAAGATGTTGGCCCAGGTGCACAAGGTGCTGGGCAAGCAGGTGTATGTCGAGGCGCAGCTGATCGATGTACAGCTGTCTGACAACTTCGAGTTTGGTGTGGACTGGACGTCCTTGCGCAGCCGTCTGGCGGCAGGCTTTGGTTCGTCGCCCATGCAGCTGGGTGGCAGCTCGGGTACGTTGCCGAATGCCGGCACGGGCTACCCTTCGCGGGCCATTTCCATCCCCGCAGCGCTGATCGGTAGCGTGGCTGGGCCTGCACTGGGCATGTCTTACCAAGGCAGCAACTATGGCATTGTGATCAACGCACTGCGCTCCTACGGAAATCTGAAGGTACTGTCCAATCCCAACGTGCAAGTGCGCAACGGCACGCCTGCATTGCTGTCCGTTGGCACTAGCTCGCGCTACGTGTCGCAGTCCGCATCCACGCAAACCGTTCCTGGTGGCGGTGCGTCCACTACATCTTCCAGCGTACAGACTGACACCGTGTTCTCCGGTGTCATGGTGGGGGTGCTGCCCATGGTCCGTGACGATGGCCGCATCGAGCTGTTGCTGAATCCCATGCAGAGCGATGTCGACCCTGCCAGCCTGCAACTGGTGGCTGTGGGGGGAGACAACCTCGTCTCCCTTCCCAAGGTGAGCTACAAGGGGCTGACCACGACCTTGAACGTGGGCGATGGCGACGTGGTGGTGGTCGGGGGGTTGATCGACCAGCGGAGCTCCAATAACGACCGTGGAGCACCTGGGGTGTCTGACGTGCCTTTGCTGGGCAAGCTGTTCGGCAATGAGAACAAAGTGCACGGAAGTCGTGAGCTGGTGATCGTCTTGCGGGTGCGTGTGCTATGAGCCTCATCCACGACGCGCTGAAATCCATGGATGCGCCTCAAGATTCCAAGCCTGCCATGGCAAGGGCTTCCAAGGCGGCGGTGCGTGGCCGTCCTGCATGGCTGGATGCCATGCTGGCTTTCGCCGTCGTATTGGGGGCGGGGATTCTGGGGTGGTTTGTCTGGCAGACCCAGATGAAGCCCAAGGCATTGCCGCCGCCGATGGCTGCTGCGCCAAGTCCGGCCCCCGCTGCAGCGCCAGCCCCGGTGGCGGTCGCTTCGCCGGTCGCTGAAACGGCTGCGCCTGCTGCGGCGTTGCCAACGCCAGTGACGGTATCCGCTGCTGACCCTGCTGCGGCCGCCAACTCTGCCATGGCTGCTGCTCCTGCACCGGTAGTTCCTGCGCCTGTTGCCGTGCCAGCTCCAGCAGTCGCTGTGGCGGCTCCCGCAGCTGCGCCAGTGCAGTCAGCGACTCCCGCTCCGGCTGTTGCCATGGAGCCCGCTGCGCCCAAGATGGTCGTGGCAACCAGCCCACGCAGTGATGTTGCTACGCCAGCACCGGCTGCGGTGACCCGCAGCAGTGCGATGCGACAGGCGCATGGTGCAAACCGCTCCAATACGGCGACTGCGCCCGCAGTGGCGACGGCCCCGGCCGTGGATGACACTCCGGTGGAGCTGCGCTTTGCCCGTTTCGTCGCCGCCATGAAAGAGTCACGTACGGCCGATGCTGAACGTGAATTGGCTGCGTTGAAGGAGCGTCTGCCGGCAGGGTCTTTGGGACTGTTGCGCGCGCAAGCCTGGTTTGACCTGCGCGCCGGCCGCGATGCTGCTGCTGCAGACGGCTATCGCGCCATCCTTGAGCGGCTGCCTGGCGATGAAGAGGCCGCCATCAACCTGGCCAGCATTCAGTCGCGCCAGCAAAAGACTGAAGAAGCCCGCGCAACCCTTGATGCCGCATCGCGACTGCAACCAGATTCGGCTGCGTTGCGGGCCGCATTGGCCCAGTTCACCCCTGCTGCACGCCAATGACGGCCAATTCCATCTATGCCACGCTGGGGTTGTCACGCAACCCGTTTCCGCCGACGCCGGATGCGGGTTCGTACTTCTTCACGCCTCGGCTGGAGGAGGATTTCGCGGAGATCGTGCACTGCATCGAGGCGCGCAAGGGCTTTGTTCTTCTGACAGGAGAAGTGGGGCTGGGCAAGAGCACTCTGGTGCGGCGCTTGCTGGACACCCTCAGTGGCAAGAACTGCCACTCCGCGCTGATCCTGAACACCTTTTTGCAAGACAGTGCTCTGTTGTCTGCCATACAGTCTGACTTCGGTTTGCCGCCTTCGGACTCCGTAGAGCAGGGGCTGGCGCGACTGACCGAGTTCCTGATCGCGGGGCACCAGGCAGGCGAGATCAGCTTGCTGGTGATCGATGATGCGCAGAACCTCAGTGTGGAATCGCTCGAGCTGGTGCGCTTGTTGTGCAATCTGGAAACCGGCCAGGAAAAGCTGTTGCAGATCCTGCTGGTCGGACAGCCCGAGCTGGAGGAAACCCTGGCGACGCCGGAGTTGCGTCAGCTCAAGAGTCGCATCATCAAACACGCTCGGCTGTCGGGTCTGCAAAAGGATGAAGTCACCCGTTACTTCGATTTTCGTGTGAACGCTGCGGGCGCAGAGGGGCGTCTCTCCATCGAACCTGCCGCAGCGGACGTTTTGCACCGCGCCACGCAGGGAAACCTGCGACGCATTCACTTGGTGCTGGACCGTTGTCTGTACGGTTTGGCGAGTACCAGGGCATCTGTGGTGACCGAGCCCCTGGTTCAGCGTGCGGTGGCTGATCTGCCTGCATTGGGGGATGAAGCCGCAGTGATCGCCAAGGTGACTGGTGGCCATCGCGGTCGCAAGGCCTGGGTGCTCGCTGGCCTGGTGGCGGGCACGACAGCAACAGTCGCGTTGGCCAGCTGGGGGTTGGCTACCCAACCCAGCGAGCATGTATCGCCAGCAGCCCCCGTGGTGGCAGCTCCCGCCCCCGAGGTAGTTCGGCCAACGGTGTCGGGCGAGGCCTCAGCATTACCGCCCAATGGCAGCTCTGCGACCGCCTTCGTGGCGACTGCACCGACAACCAAGGCGCAGCCTGCGGCTGCGGTACCTGCTCGCCAAGCCTGTGAAAACCAGCTCAAGGCGGCAGCTGCTGCTGACGAGGTGGTGCATGTTTACCGCCTGCCCGATGGCATGGCCGACAGCCTGAAACCGTCGACTCGCCTGTGCCGCTTCAGTGTGGACAAGGAGACCTGGGTCGCATGGCTGAGTCGCAACAACACGCGCAACATCGAGGCCGCCGAGCAGGTCACGCGCAAGGTACAGGGCAAGCTCAAGGGCATGGGCCTTCTGGACAAGCGCGAGCCTGACGACGGTTTTTTTGGTTCGAAGACTGGAGAGGCGTTCGCCCGCTTTCAACTGCAGCAGGGTCTGCCGCCGACTGGCAAGCCCGACGAACTGACCTTCTTACTTCTGGAGCATCAGGATGCATCCCCCCGCTGAATCATTGCTAGAGGCCTCGGGCCAGTTGCAGCCCGCAGGCCCTACGGCCGAGGATCGCCTGGCGGTGCTGCGTGACAAGAGTCCTTCCCTGGGCGCTGCATTGGTCAATGCCGGCCTTGTGTCTGCAGTCGCCATCGACTATGTGTTGCAAAAACAGAAGATCGAGAAGGTGCCTATGGGCAACCTTCTGGTGGAGCTGGGTTTCGCAAGTGCCAACGAGGTCGCACGCCAGCTTGCTGGCCAGCGCGGACTTCGCTTTGTCAACGCCGATGAAATGCCGGAGCCCGATACGGCCGTAGCCGGCATCTTTAACCGATCGTTGTGCCTGACTTATGGCTTCCTGCCTGTACGGGAAAACGACGAAGGCCTGATCGAGGTAGTGCTTGGCGACGCACAGCCTGATACGGTGACCGAACTTGTGCAGCGCAAGCTGGGCAAGGGATGCCATTTTTTCCAAGGTGAATTCGATAGTGTTGCCCAGGCCATCCAGCAGCACTATTACTTCGCAGAGCACCCGCCGGCACGCCTGATCGAGAGCGAGGTCCGCAAGCTCGAAGCTGACGTGGATCGTGCCTACAGCCCCGCCCGTTTGCTGGAACACATGCTCCACCTGGCGGTGCGCGAACGTGCGACGGATATCCATCTGGCGCCCACGGCGCGTAGCCGTTCGGTGCTGCTGCGCGTAGACGGCGTTTTGCGTCCGGTGTTCGCGCTCTCGCCGGCCCTGGACCGTCTGGTGGTCTACGTCAAGCTGCAGGCTGACATGGATGCCAGCGAACAGCGCCTGCCCCAGGACGGTAGCTTTACGGCACAGGTGATGGAGCACAACTTCACCATCCGTGTCTCCACCTTGATCTCCGAATTTGGCGAGCGTATGGTGCTGCGCTTGCTGCCCGAGCGCAGCAACCTGGACAAGCTGGCAGACCTCGGTTTTCTGGAGGAAGATGTCGCTGTCATGGCCAAGGCGTTCTCGCGTCCGCACGGCCTCATCCTGATCACGGGCCCTACCGGCTCAGGCAAGAGCACGACGCTGCACGCCGCGCTGCGCATGCAGCCCTTGATCGAGCGTAATGTGTTGACCGTGGAGGACCCGGTGGAATACCGTGTCCCTGTCGCCTGCCAGACCGAAGTCAACCGCCGTGCGGGCTATGAGTTCGCCAATGCCATGCGGCACTTTCTTCGGCATGACCCCGACATCATCCTGGTGGGTGAAATCCGGGACTCCGAGACTGCACGCGCAGCGCTCGACGCATCCTCTACCGGGCACCTGGTGTTGTCTACCTTGCACGTTGGCAGCATTTTTGGGGTGATGCCTCGCCTCAAGCTGCTAGGCGTGGATACCGAAACGATCGCCGAAAACCTGGTGGCAGTGATCAACCAGCGCCTCGTGCGCCGAATCTGCCCGCATTGTGCCAAGCCACGTCTTGCGACTGACGATGAGCGCCGCTGGCTGGGGCAGGGCGCTGCGGGCGAAATGCTGCAGGTGTTCCATGGTGCCGGCTGTCATCACTGCCGCGACACAGGGTATCTGGGCCGCCTGCCGGTGTACGAAATGCTGGTGGTCAACCGTGATCTGGCGGACGCCATCGCCTCTGATGCTACGCGGGCCGAAATGCGGCAGCGCGCGCTGGCAGCAGGCATGCGACCCATCTTGACGTTGGCGCGGCACCGCGTGTTGGCAGGTGAGACCACGATGGAGGAAATCCTCCGCACCGTGGGCGAGGACTGAGCCGCTTTGGCGGAAGCATTGCATGGCCAATCTCAACACTTATTACTACCGCGTACTGCTGCCCCATGGCGGGGTGCGCTCGGGTCTGTTGCGCCTGGCAGTCAAGCGCGACTTATCGGCTCGCATGCGGCTGGAGGCCGACACTGACGGCACGGTGATCAGCCTCTGGCGTTTTCCTGCCTGGCTTGCAGTGGTGGCCGATGCGCTGTTGCATCTGTTCCGAAAGCAAGTGCGCGGCGAAGACCTTGCGGGCTTCCTTCGCGACCTGGGCCTCATGATGCGCGCAGGCGTTCCCGCCCTCGATGCGCTGACCACCCTGGTGGAAGAAAGCCACAGTGTTGGCAACCCTGCCATGGCGTCCGTTGCACGCAACATGCTGGACGACCTGAACGCGGGTGTGGGCATGACCGAAGCTTTCAACCGGCACCCCAATGTGTTCCCCGAGACCGTGCGCAACCTGATCTCCATCGGGGACCAGACCGGTACTCTGGACCGCATGCTGGGCGAAGCCGCCGAGCACGTGGAGCGCATGATCAATATCCGGCGCGATATCAAGACTGCTCTGATCTATCCGGCGTTTGTGTTCGCCTCCATCATTGGCGTCGCCATCTTCTGGATCTACTACGTTGTGCCCAACATGGCGCGCCTGTTCAAGCAGCTGCAGGCGAAACTGCCACCCATCACAGAAGGGCTGGTGGCCTTTGCGAACTTGCTGTCCACCCATCTGCCCTGGGTGCTGCTGGTCACGGTCATCGTGGTGTCGATCGGCGTCATTGCCTTCAGACGGTCCGAGCGATTCCAGCTTGCAACCTATACCTTCATGCACCGTTTGCCTATTGCTCGTACGTTGCTGGTGTCTTCCGGCATGGCACATATCACCGAGCATCTCTCGATCCTCGTACGTGCGGGGGTAGACATGGTGTCCAGCCTGCGCGTTCTGGGGCGGGCCACCAAGAACCGCTACTACCGCACCCGCCTCATCCATGTGGCGGAATCGGTTTCGCGCGGGGAGTCCGTGTCCTCATCGATGCGGCGCGTAGGCGGTTTTCCCGCCATGGCAGTGCGCATGATTTCAGTGGGGGAAGAGTCCGGTAGCCTGGATCAGCAGCTCTCTCACCTTGCAGCGGACTATCGCAAGCGCCTCGAGGTGTTGGTCAAGTCGCTCGCGGAAATCCTCAAGCCTCTGATCATCCTGGTTGCAGGGGGCTTGTTTCTTTTCCTGATCGTTGCGCTGTTGTTGCCTGTTTACGACCTGGTGCGGCAGTCGGTCACTCAAAGTATGGGAGGCGGCTGATGTCACGTTCTTTGTTGTCACTTCGCGCAGACATTCCAACCCCTGTTTCTGGCATAGGTTTGTTTGAGAGTTTTCATGCTGGTGAGGCCTGCCCGTTCTGCTGGGCAGGAGACTGAATGCGTAAGCCCGTTTTGGTAGGTGCGAGTCTAGGACTGCTGCTGTTGGTCGCGATCGCCGTCGGTGTATGGATAACTGATAAGCATCCCGAGCCAGTTGTCGGTGGAATACCACCTCGCACGACGAGCCCCCGGATCGTGCCGTCAGCCCCAGCGGCTTCCATGGCTCCGGGCACAGCACAGAGCATTCCACAGGCAGACTTGGCAAGGCAGGACCGCCGCCGCCGCCTGGCGGAAGTGCGCGCGGAATTCAGGGCGCTGAGTGCTCAAGGGGCGCAGGCATCGCCGCAGAAAATGCGGGCGTTGGTGGATGAATTGGAGGCCTTGTCCGGCCCCAGCTTCGATCCGCGTTATTTCCAGTCGCTGCGGACGATGCTGGACCAGAACGCAAAACTGCAGCAACTCAACGCAGAACTGCAAGTCCTCACCAAAAGCAAGGCCCCCAAGGATGCAGCGCGACAGGAAGCCATCCTCGCCGAAATGCGTGCAATAGGCGAGCGCGTGGCTGCGGAAGCAAAGGCCATGCAGGCCTTCATGCCCAAGCCCACGCCTGAGGTAAAAGCTCCATGAGTTCCAGTGGTTCTTACTCTGGCGCATTGCACAAGCGTGCCACGCAGAGGGGATTTTCCCTGGTCGAAGGGGCGATCGCGCTCGTGGTAGCGGGGCTAATGACTTGGGCGGCTTTCAGTGGGTACGTGACGGTATCCGAACAACAGGAAATCGAACGTGGTCGAGCCGAGGCAGAGCAATTGCAGTCGATTCTGCGGGCATTTGCACTGCGCAATGGGCGGCTTCCATGTCCTGCGAGCACGCCTGACGGATATGAGGCGCTGAGCAGTGGAGTGTGTGCATCAGGGGTCCAGCTGGGTTGGTTTCCTTATGTGAGCGTCGGTCTGGAATTGCCCACGGATCGACTGCGTGCCCGCTATTCGGTTTTCCGAGAAGCGAACCTCGCCGTGCCTGCGCAAGACGCAGATCTGGCTGTGGAGTTGGAGCGAACGGGTGATTCGCTGGGTGCGCCTACGCATCGGGACATCACCGACTTGATCGTTGCTTTGAACAATGCGTCTACTAAGCCAGTGTCGTCAGCGCGCACGTATCTCACAGGTGACGGCGGTGCGGCGGGAGCCATTGATTGCGCTGCCAATCGTGTAATGGTTGCAGCGTACTGGGTGGTGGTGCCACTTCAAGACAAAGACGGCGACGGGAACCGCCTGGATGCCCCTCACACTCTCACCAGTTTGTGCGCAGCGAGCCCTTCAGCGCCGCTGCGGTTTGCGTCGGATGACGTGGTGATCGCGGAGTCACCTGCGCAGTTGGCAGGGTGGTTGCGCAAGAGCCTGCCTTGACGGCAATCCCCTCCTTCACTTTCATGCTGCCGATGTCTACGACCTGTCTCTCCTTGCCGCTCCGAAGCGCTGCACGCCGCGCAGGCGGATTTGGCCTGCTGCAAGTGATGCTGCTCATCGCAGTAATGTCCGGTCTTGCCACGATGGGCTACCTTCAATGGCGCGAACGTTCCGCGTTGGATTCGTCCCGCCAGGAACGTCAGGCCCTGGCACAGGCTGATCAGGCGTTGATTGCCTATGCCACTGTAGCCCGCAGCTTGCCGTGTCCAGACGTTGATCGAGACGGTTTGCAGGATTGCGGTGCACCGGCTACCCAAAAGGGATGGCTGCCAACGGCGACCCTTCGCATGGCAGGCGTTGACCCCGGAGTGGACGTGGGGCAGTTGCGCTACCTCGTTCAGCGCCAAGGTGGTGCCAACGACCTCACGATGCTGACGGATACGTGGACTCCTCTCGAGTACAGCGACGGAGCCGACGGCTTTTTCGCCATGCGCGGAGCTCCTTACCCAGCGGACATCCTCACGTTGACCGACCTGTGCCAAAGACTTGACACCGGCCGCAGGGCGACGATGTTACCCACCATGGCTCAAGTCAATGCGCCGACCCCGCGCGCCATCGCCTATGCGCTGGCCCATCCGGGAAACAACGATGCGGATGGTGACGGTGATCTATTTGACGGCGCCAATTCCAATGCCGCAGCCAATGTCAACCGCATGGAAGACCCGAACCGGCGTTCGCTCCTGGCGGGGTACAACGACATCGTGCTGGAGCGGTCTTACGACAGCCTGCTGTCGGCTTTTCATTGCCGCCCTTTGATCGATTCCATCAACACAGTAGCTCTGGCCCATGATGTGGCCGGAGACGTGGCTGAGATGCGTGCCGACAACATCTCGTCTGCCCGTCGTTCGGTTGCCTTCAGCACTTTGGCGGCCATCATGACGTCTCTGGAGATTGCCCTGGCCGTGGCAGAGGGGGCTTCTGATGCTGGCAACGCCGCCGCAGAGTGGGCCATCTGTGCGGCGTCGCTGGGGTTGGCGGTCAATGCCTGTGCGGCCGCACCCCAGCACACTGTAGCGATTGGGCTGGCGGGGGGCGTCATCATCGCCAACGGTCTTGCCGTGGTTGCCAATGCAGTGGCGGCTGGCATTGCCGGTACAGCTTTGACGCTGGCCGATAGTAGCGCCACGGCTAACGATATATGCCCTCCCATGGATCCGGCGGTGAACAACCTCATGCTGTCCATCGCGCAGCAGGAGGTGACGGATGCCAATGCCGAACTGGCCGCCGCGACTACGGCTGTCAACAACAAGACGGCAGAACTCAATACCGCCATCGCGCAGCGAACTGCCGCCGTCACCAGTCTGACCAGCCTGATTCGAAATGGCCAAGCCAGTTCGCAGATCGACGGATTGCTCAACACCTTGCTGGCTGCTGCCGGTACCTGGGGCAGTACATCGTACGCCAGCGCTGCCGCCGATTCCAAGGTCACGCAGGCTACGCAGCTGCGTGATCGCTGGGCGGCCGAGGTCGCCAAGTACAACGCAATGCTGGCAGACATACCGGGCACTCTCGCCCGATTGAATAGCGAGATTGCTGCACTGGACTTGCTCATTGCCACCAATCCGCCCAACAAGACAGACCTTCAGAATGAGCGTGACGGCAAGGATGCGGAGCGCAAATTGGCTGGTGATGTAGCCGGACTCACGGCCGTGCGAGACAAAGCTGTGGCTGAACTGGCCAGCGCACAGACGGCACTGGACAACGCCGTTGCTGCGCAAACGGCTGCCAGCGCTGCCTATTCCACGGCGCAGACGAGCTACCAAAGTGCCATTTCAAACTTTGTCAACGGCACGGCCCGCTACAACATCTATAACAGCAGCGGGGCCGTGGTTGCCTATGGATGCACGACCGCCTGTCAGGCTGGCGACGTCAATATCAACAGCGTGGGCCAACTGGGCTCCGCGCTGGTCGACCTTTTTGGACTGGGCGCGATGACCAGCCCGAGCACCGACGCCAAGTACCTTAAACCCGTCAAGCTGCAAAAAGAGCTGGATGCTCTGAATCAACGTCTGGCGGCAGCGCAAGATCGCAAGGCCACGGCCGATGCCCGGTTGCTGGAGGCGCAAAACCGTGTCAATAACCCGCCGCCCTGCAACGCCACGGGCTCGGCCGTAGTGCCCATGACACCCGAGCAAGCCGAGTCCATCTTGGCGGATGTAGATCGCAAGGGAGGGACGCGATGATGTTCATGAGAGCGGACGCGCAATTACCTTCGCGCCTGCGCCAGACAGGGTTGTCACTGGTGGAGCTGGGCGTTGCCATGGCAATCGTCGGGGTGATTGGCATCATCACTTGGCGATGGGTGGCCGACACGCGTGCTCCTATGGATCGCACTGCCATCATGGGGCAGCTGACTGAAGCCCAAGCAGCGGTGGAAGGCTTTGTGCTCGCCAATCATCGGCTGCCCTGCGCCGCATCCGGCACCAATGGCACAGAAGACTGTGGCAACACCAGCGCTGCTGCGGTCTTGCTGCCGTGGCGCACTCTGGGGTTACCCAGTCGCATGGGCCAGTTGCACTATGGCGTCAATCGCGGTGCTTCGCTGGATCTCGCCAGTGCGCCGACGGCCTCCGCTTTCCCTGATCTCAACATCAATTACACCCCCGCTATTCCGGTGCTGGCTTTGTCAACCGATGCGGGCGTCAACGCTGCTGCAGCCGCGTTGACGGGCGCCATCACGGCAGCAAATGGCAGGCGCGCCGTTATCAATGGCCTTGACTGGTGCCGTGTGGTGCGCCGTCTTGCGGCCAATCCCACGGCGGCGGGTGTCCTCACTGCGGGCAATCTCACCGCAAGTATTCCGGTCGCGTTTGTGATCGCGCACCCGGGGGTGAATGGCGTGTTTGAGGGCAGCAATGTGCCGGGAGGTGCAGCGGGGTTCAGATTCGATATGCCCGGACGCGCGCAGGACAGCAATTTCGATGATCTGTCCGTGGCTGTTGGCGCGGGCGACCTTGCGTCCGGCATTGGGTGCGTGTCGCGTCTGGGTGCTATGCAGGCTGCCGCGCAGGGGGCCTACACCGCTTATGACAACGTGCGAGTGGTGCAGGAATACTGGTCTTTGCGGGTGTTCGATATTGAGCAGGCACAGTCAGCCCTGGAGGCCGCACAAACGGGCGTCATCATGGCGACCATGAACGCTGCTCTCGCTGCTGGCAGCGCGGCACTGGCCATCGCTTCCGCTGCCAACACCGAAGGGATCACGATTTTCGGGCTGGTTTTGTCCGTAGCCAATGTAGCAGCTGCAGGTTTTGAGTTGGGTTTTGCGGCGGACGATCTCCGTGAGGCCGAGAAGGCACTGCAAGACTCCAAAGACAAGGAACTCGCGTCGCGGGCTTATGTGATCGAGGTGTTTGAAACTTTTACCCAAGCGCTGACGGCGGCGAACCGGCTGGATGAGAAAGGGCTTAACCCATGAGACACCGCATGCTGGGTTTCACACTGGTCGAGCTGTCGCTGGTGTTGCTGGCTCTGGGTCTGATATTGCCTGGTGCTGTCATCTTCTGGCAGTTGTCAGAGCGGCATCGCGTGGCGGCCGTGCAAATGGACGCGCAACAGCAGTCGCGCCAGGCACTGCTGGGTTATCTGCATTCTCATTACAGGTTGCCATGCCCGGCTGCGGATGCCAATGGCGTGGAGTCCTGCACGGATGGTGCCGCGATTCGCCAGGTGGGCTATCTCCCTTGGCGTACGTTGAACCTTCCGCGTCCTGAGGCGGGACGTTTGCGGTACGGCGTATACCGCGAGCCTTCAGGTGCCACGATGGTTGCCGCTCCTTCGGACCGGGACCTTGCGGTGGCTCGCGACCGCATGAACCCGCTGCGTGTACGCACCCCATCTCCCAAACCCCAGAACCACACAGAGGCCCCCAACCCAAACGCGCCTCCCATTCCGGAAGTGCTGTCCAGCTTGAACAGCGTGTTGGGAGTTACCCAGTCTGGCAATGATGCGGCACCACTGAACCCAGCCTGCGATGCTGCCGGTGACCCGGCCTGTCCATTGGGTGTAGTTAATGCGGTCAATCTCATTGACATTTGCCTGGCGCTGAACACCGCCAGCGATGCTTTGGTGGCTCCTGCTGGCAGGTTGGCCACCCAGGTCGGAGCAACCCGGCGCACCGCTGCCTTCGTGATCGCCGCGCCAGGTCTGTTGGACGCCCAAGGCAATGGCCAGGCGTTTGACGGCGCCAATGCCGCTGCATCCAACGCTGACCCCACTTTCGCTTCGCCCAGTCAGGCTGTAACCGAACAGTACGATGACATCGTGCTGGCCGCGAGTCACACCGAGCTGTTTGCAGAGCTGCAATGTGGGGCAGCGTTGTCCGCCATTTCACACGCTCATTTCAACGTAGCCACGGGAGCTTTTGTGATGGAGCGTGCGATGTACGACTACCGTGATCAACTCTACATCGCTGTGGTGCTGGCTCGTGCTGATGTTGCCGCGGCGGCGGCCGGAGCGCTTTCTGCAGCTGCTGGGTCGCTAGATGCCGCGAAGGAGATGGTGTCCGCCGTGGCAGATACCACCATGTCTGTGGGCGCTCGTGCGTTTCAGATAGCACTGGCGGCTGTGGGCATCGGATTGGCTGTGGCCAGCGATATTGCGGCTGCGGCCGCTGTGGTGGATGCTGCGCTTTCTCTTGCAGAAGCTGAGGATGTTTTTGATGGCTTCGCGACACGCACGACGGCAATGACCGAATTGTCACGAGACATTAATACCAACGCGTTGCGGGCTGACGCCATTGGCCACTGATGAATTTGATGACCGACGTTTACTGAGTGACGCACCATGACCCCATTTCACATTCACCCTCACGGCGCTGCCTCGCGTCGACAACGTGGTTTTTCGCTTCTCGAGCTGAGCGTCGTTCTGATCGTGATCGGCTTGTTGCTGGGTGCCGTTGCTGTTGGTCGTGATTTGCAGCGTTCTGCCGCCAATCAGCGGCTGTCCACCGACTTCATCCAGGGCTGGCAACTCGCGTATGAAGGCTTCTTCAACGGTGTGGGTTACCCACCCGGTGACAACCCGACCGCGCCCACAGGGCAGGTCAATGGAAACGCTGCCACGCCCGGTACAGAGCTGTGTGGTGCGGACATGATCAATGCATTTCTGGCCGCCGGTATCCGCCTGCCCACGGGCCGTACCGAGGGCCAGCAGGACCGCTATGTGTATCTGGACAGCAATGGGAACCCGCAGGAAGTGCGGGTGTGTTTTCAAAGCCGTGACTGGGCTGAGCCTGGCGCCACCGGGGGAGTGTTTGTATCTCGCAAGCGCAACATCATGGTGGTCCGTGGTGTGACGTTTTCCTTGGCGGCTGCGTTGGACCAGCAGATCGACGGACGCAGTGATGCGCGTTTTGGGCGCTGGCGCGATATCTCCTTCGCCAATTCCATCGCTGAACTCAATGGCCAAGCCTGGCCCATTGATGACCGGATGGCATTTGGGTCCACCACAGTGACTTCGCTGGATGAATCGCAGGTGGCCATCACCACGGCGCTTTTTCAGATGATGCGCTGATTTCCGTGCGCGAGCCGCGAACGCTTGGCGCGGTGGCGGTAGCGTGGGGCAGGGGTACTTGGCGTGTCGTCGCTTTGAACGATTAAACCCTCGGTCCTCAAGCTTCTGCCAGCTGAAACCGCTGGTCAAAGTTCATCTTGCCCAGCATGCGCAGCGCCGCGTTGCAAGTGGCGTTGTCCACCTTGCTGATGTCCAGGCTGTAGCGCTTGGCGGTGGACACTACGTCCACACATTTGTGGCCCCATTGCACCGCGACCAGCAGGGCGGGGCGCTGGCCTGCCTCGGCACCTACCGACACGCCGCGTTGCTCGGGCCGCAGCATGAATTCGAGGTGGGGGGTGCGCACCAGGGTGAGGCGGTCGGTCCCTCGGGGGCCCAGGGCGAACGAAACCACCCAGTCGTCTTCGTCTTCCACCGTCACAAACGGAACATGCTGGGGTGCGGCCATGGTGCTGGGCGTTGGGGT
>NZ_JAOBSQ010000035.1:0-99291 GCF_025246485.1 Acidovorax sp. K2F | reverse complement strand
GTTGGGGTTGTAGGGCGGGGCGGGTGGTCCGCCGTGGTGCACTGCCCGGGGTACGGGCGGGCGCCAGTATGCCGCTGCAAGCGCCGTGCCTGCTGCGGGAGAACCCGAGGTTGGGCTTTTCCAACGCGGTGCGTGGGATGTCAGCCTGGTGCAAGGCTGGCGCAGCGTGTGTTGGGTTGTGCGATGCAGTGTGGTGGGGCCAGGAGCTGCACGCCGGGTTTGGGGCCAGGGTTTTGATAAAAATCGGCCTGTGCGCTAGGTCGGTATGTCTTTGTGGCTATTGTTTTGATAGCATTTTTGGCCGCACCGGCCTCCCTGCCACGGCGGTCGCCAAGCCCGTGGCCAGTTGGCCCACGGTGCGCAGTGCTGGTTCCAGCCGCCCCTGCGCTGGATGCCCGTAGTTGATGCGTACGCAGTGCGCAAACCGCTGGTCGGCCGAGAAGATCTGCCCAGGCGCGAGGCTGATGCCCTGCTGCAGTGCCAGTCGGTGCAGTTCCAGCGCGTTCACTTCAGGCGGCAGCTCCACCCACAAGAAGTACCCACCCTCAGGCCGCGATACGCGGGTGCCGGGTGGGAAGTGCTGCGCTACGGCCGCCAGGGCCATCGCCTGCTGCTCGGCCAGGCTGCGGCGCAGCTGGCGCAGGTGCCGGTCGTAGCCGCCCTGGGCCAGGTACTCCGACAGCGCCTGCTGTGACGGCGTGGCAGCCGATAGCGTGGTCATCAGCTTGAGCCGCTGCACCGCCTTGGCCTGGCGGCCCGCCGCCACCCAGCCCACCCGGTAGCCGGGCGCCAGGCTTTTGCTGAATGAGCTGCAGTGCATCACCAGCCCCTCGGTATCAAACGCCTTGGCTGGGGGCGGGCGCTGGGGGCCAAAGTGCAGCTCGCCATACACGTCATCCTCGATCAGCGGCACGCCGTGGCGCGCCAGCAGGGCGACCAGCTCGCGCTTCTTGTCCTCGGGCATCAGGCTGCCCAGCGGGTTCTGAAAACTGGGCATGAGCCAGCAGGCCTTGATGGGCTGGTGGGGTGTTTGCCGCTCCAGTGCTTGCGCCAACGCCGCCAGGTCGATGCCATCGCGCGGGTGGGTGGCAATTTCCAGCGCCTGCAGGTTCAGCCGCTCCAGGGCCTGCAACGCGGCGTAAAAGGTGGGCGATTCGACCACCACCACGTCACCGGGCTGGGTGACGGCCTCCAGGCAGAGGTTGAGCGCCTCCATGGCGCCGTTGGTGATGATGATTTCTTCCACATCCACCCCCATGCCGTGCACGCCGTAGCGCAGGGCGATCTGCTGGCGCAGGCGTTCGTCGCCGGGCGGCAGGCTTTGCACGATGGTCCACGGGTCGAGCTTGCGCATGCCGCTGCCCAGGCAGCGCGCCAGGCGCTCCAGTGGAAACAGCTCCAGCCCTGGAAAGGCCGAGCCCAGCGGCACCAGGTCGCGGTCGCGCGCCAGGCCCAGCACCTCGAACACCAGGTCGCTGATGGCCACGCCGGTGGAGGTGGCGGCGGGCTGCGAGGGCTGGGGCTCCGCGGGTCGAACCTCGGCCGTACCTGGTAGCCGGGCGCTGACGTAGTACCCCGAACGCGGGCGCGCATGGATCAGGCCCTGGGCCTCCAGCAGGTAATACGCCTCGAACACGGTGGACGGGCTGATGCCCCGTGTGCGGCTGGCCTCGCGCACCGAGGGCACGCGGTCGCCGGGACGCAGGGCGCCGCTGTGGATGAGCTGGGCAATGGCGTCGGCGTGGCGTTCGTAGCGCTTCATGGGCAGGGCGAGGTTGATACAGGGCAAACTGATCTGTATTTTTAACTCGAAACTGAATCTGTACTGTTTTTGGGGGCGGGCGTAGAGTGGCGGACTGTGTGGGCGCACGCCTTGCGTGTTTGGCCGCTGTGGGCCGCCCAACCGTTTCTTTCCCGGACAAAAAGATCCCCATGACCGATTGCCTGCGCAGCTTGCTGCGCCCCGTTCTCCGCCTGCCTGCGGCCACTGCCCTGTTGGCGCTGGCCTTGAGCGCTGGCGCTGTGGCCCAGACGGTGCCTGCCAGCACCACCCCTGCTACCCCGGTGGCCACTGCATCCACTGCGGCCACAGTGCCCGTGTCTTCCATGTCTTCGCGCGTGCTGGCCTGCACCGCCTGCCATGGCAAGGAAGGCCGTGCCACGCCCGACGGCTACTTTCCGCGCATTGCGGGCAAGCCGGCGGGCTATCTGGCCAACCAGCTGCTCAATTTTCGGGACGGGCGCCGCAGCTACCCGCAGATGGGCTACCTCATCGAGCACCTGACGGACGATTACCTGCGCGAGATGGCCGAGCACTTTGCCGCGCTCGACTTGCCGTACCCACCGCCGCCCGCACCACAAGCGCCCGCCGCCGCGCTGGAGCAGGGCCGCCAGCTGGTGCAGCAGGGCGACGCGGCGCGCCGCATTCCCGCCTGTGTGGCCTGCCACGGTGCGGCCATGACGGGCGTTGCACCGTCCATCCCCGGCCTGCTGGGCCTGCCGCGTGACTACCTCAACAGCCAGCTGGGCGCCTGGAAGACCGGCCAGCGCCGCGCGCACGTGCCCGACTGCATGGCCGATATTGCCCGCCAGCTCACGCCCGATGACGTGAGCGCTGTCTCGGCCTGGCTGGCTGCCCAGCCCGTGGCGGCGGGTGGCAAGCCGGCCCGCACGCTGCCCGCCGCCATGCCGGCGCGCTGCGGCGGTGTGGCGGAGGTTCCCGTTGCTGCTGCAGCGGCACGCTGAGAAGGGATGCACCGATGAAACGCATCCTCTGGACCCTCTCTTCCGTGCTGGCGGCGCTCGGCATTGCCGCCGCCGTGCTGATCACCCTGAACCTGCGTGGCGAAGATCCGCTGCCCGCCGCCGAGACGCTGCAATCCACGCCCGTGCTGGTGCAGCGCGGCGAATACCTGGCCCGCGTCGGCAACTGCATGGCCTGCCACACCACCCAGGGCGGCGCGCCGTTTGCGGGTGGTCGAGGCATCGAGACGCCCTTTGGCGTGGTGCACAGCTCCAACCTCACGCCCGACAGGGTGCAAGGCATTGGCAGCTGGACCTCGGCCGAGTTCTGGCGCGCCATGCACCATGGCCGCAGCAAGGACGGGCGGCTGCTGTACCCGGCCTTCCCATACCCCAACTACACGCAGGTGACGCGCGAGGATTCGGACGCCATCTTTGCCTATCTGCAAAGCGTGCCCGCTGCGCCAGATGCCAACCGCGCCCATGCGCTGCGTTTTCCGTACAACACGCAGGCGGCATTGGCCGTGTGGCGTGCGCTGTTCTTCGCACCCGGAACGCCTCCCACCGAACCCACGCAGACGGCTGAATACAACCGGGGCGCCTATCTGGTCAACGGCCTGGGCCACTGCACCGCCTGCCACACGCCCCGCAATGCACTGGGCGCCACGTCGGACGCCAAGGCCTTCACCGGGGGGCTGATCCCGGTGCAGAACTGGTATGCCCCCGCACTCAATGCGGCGCACGAGGCGGGCGTGAAGGAGTGGCGCACCGACGATGTGGTGGCACTGCTCAAGACCGGCGTGGCCCCGCAGGGCTCGGTGCTGGGCCCCATGGCCGAGGTGGTGTTTCGCAGCACGCAGTATCTGAGCGACGCCGATGCGCGCGCCATGGCCGTGTACCTGCAGGGCCTGCCGCAGCAGGATCGCAAGGCGCCTGCCACCGTGGCCGCCCCCCCGGCCAGCGCGATGGCGCGGGGCGGCAAGGTGTACGAGCAGCAGTGCGCCCAGTGCCACGGCGACCGGGGGCAGGGCGAACCCGGCGCGTTTCCGGCACTGGCGGGCAATCGTGCCATCACGCTGGCCGACCCCACCAACCTGGTGCGCGTGGTGCTGCAGGGCGGCTACCTGCCCGCCACCGCAGGCAACCCGCGTCCGCACGGCATGCCGCCGTTTCAGCAGACCTTGTCGGACGAGGAGGTGGCGGCGGTGACCACGTTTGTGCGCAACAGCTGGGGCAACCAGGCGCCAGGTGTGGGTACCATCGAGGTCTATCGCGCGCGTGAGCGCCGCGGCATGTAGCGCAAGGCCCCGGGGCCCGCGCCCGCCGCCCCGCAGCGCGGCCCTCCAGGAGCCCTTTTGATGTCCAGTCCCGCCGCACTGCCCGAACCCACCCCCACGAGCCCTGGTGCCGCCACGCCTGGCGGCTGGTGGGCTGTGTGCCTGTGTGCAGCGTGGTGTGGCACCTGCGGCATTTATCGCCCCTTGTTCGACGAATTGGCCCGTGCACACCCGGACGTGCGGTTTGAATGGGTGGACATCGAAGACGAATCCGATCTGGTCGGGGACCTGGATGTGGAAACCTTTCCCACCCTGCTGATTGCCGACGGCGAGCGGGCCCTGTTCCTGGGCCCGTTGTTGCCGCAGGCGCCAGTGCTCACGCGGTTGTTGACCAGCCTGCAGGCGGCAGCGCCCGGCAGTGCCGGGGCGGGGGGCGAGGCCCAGAGCGTTTTCGAGCGGGTGCGCGCAGCACGCCGCGCCTAGCGGGCGGGCTTGCGGGCTGGCAGCGGTGGTTACCGCACCTTCGTCCACATCTTGAATGCTCTTTTTTTGATAGCTGACGGCGCATGATTCACTAGCGCTACAGCCACTTTTTGCTCGAAATCTGTGTCCACACCCCATCCACCCTGGTTCCCGCTCAACTCGCTGCAGGCCCAGTGCGACAAGGGCACCTGGGAGCGGGGCATGGAGCTGTACCGCCAGGCAGATGTGGTGCGCGTGGGGCTCCAGCAACAGGCCGAGGGCCGCTGGGCCTTGGCGGGTGAAGTGCAGGGCAGCTCGCCCGACCCGTACGAAGTGTCTGTGCAACTGGTGCTTGCGCCCAATGGCCAGGTCAAGCAATGGTCGGGCGATTGCAGTTGCCCCGTGGAGGCAGATTGCAAGCACGCCGTGGCCCTGACCCTGGAGGCCGCGCACCGCGACCCGGCGCAGGGCCCGTCGTCCACGCGGGCCGCCGATGCGCTCAAGGCCATGCAGGAGCGCAAAGAGGCCCTGGCGCGCGCCGAGGCCGAGGCGCGGCTGGTGCACTGGCTGCAGGAGTGGGACCGCGCTCTGGGCGGTGCTGTGCCGCAGGAGCCAGTCGCACGGCCGGGGCGGCCCGAGTGTTATCTCTATCTTGTCTCTACCGTAGGGCGGGCGCGCACCAGCGTGCCGCAGTTGCAGCTGGAGGCCGTGGTGTCGTACCCCAAGCTCACGGGGGGGTGGGCCAAGCCGCAACAGATCCGCACCCAGCCTGCGCCCGGCCAGGCGGTGTACGACCGCGCCAGCGACGCCGACCGCCAGGTGCTGCAGCTGCTGCGTGCCATGCCCCGCAGCGTGGGGTACTACTCGGCCTACAGCGTCGCGCCCATTGGGGTGCTGGAGGGTGCGGTGGGCTTGCTGGCGCTGGAGCAGGCTGCGGCCACGGGCCGTCTGTTCGTCGATGCGGGTGGGTCCACCGTGGGCGAGCCTTTGCGATGGGGCGACCCGCTGCCCATCGCGTGGGCATGGCAGGCGTCCACGCCCGCGCAAGGTGGCGAGGCCGTCTGGGGCCTGCGGGCCAGTCTGCCAGGCGACACAGCCGTACTGTGCGACAACCATCCGCCCTTGTACCTGGACGCCGTCCAGGGCGTCTGCGGCCCGGTGCACGCCGAAGGCCTGAGCCCGGCCCAGGTGGCCATGCTGCTCAAGGCCCCCGCGCTCAGTGCTGCGGCGCTGCAAAAACACCATGCCGAGGTGGTGCGCCGCATTGGCGGGGTGTTGCCGTTGCCGCCGGCGCTGGGTCCGCTCACACAGGTGCGGGGGGTGAAACCCGTGGCGCGCCTGCATCTGGCTCCGTCATCTCCGAACCAGGTGGCTGAAATGGGGCTGATCACCGCGCACTTGCGTTTTGACTACCAGGGCCATGTGGGCTGGTGGGCAGGGCAGGAGCTGGCGGTGCTGGTGCCCGGTGCCGACGGCGGCCAGGTGCTGCTGCAGCGCGATGCGGTGGCTGAACGCCATGCCGTCGAGCGTCTGGAAGGTCTGGGTCTCCTGGCCACCGACGACGGCCTGTTCGGCATCCCTGGCGAGCGTGCGCAGGATGACTGGATGCATTGGGCAGACAACGGCTTTGCAGGGCTGCGCGACGCGGGTTTTGATGTCACGCTGGACGCGGCGCTGCACGGCTGGGTCCAGCACGCCGACCGACTGGATGTGGTGCTGCAGCCTGAGGGGGATGACGCGACCACATCGCCCTGGTTTGCGCTGTCGCTGGGCATGGAGATCGATGGTGTGCGCCACAACATCCTGCCCTGGCTGCCCGATCTGATTGCCGCTGCGGCGGCACAGCCGCTGGACCCTGCGACGGGCTTGCCCCAGCTGCCGGAACATGTCTACATGCCCTCGTTGACCGGTGCCGGGTTTGTGCGCCTGCCGACAGATACCCTGCGGCCCTGGATGGCAGCGCTGCTCGATCTCGCGGGCGACCGCGCGCGTGACTTCAACGCCGACCGCCTGAAGCTCTCGCGCCTGGATGCCCTGCGCACCAGTGCTGCGCTGGGCGAGGGCGCGGTGTGGCAGGGCGCCGGTGCCTTGCGCGACATGCTGGCCCAGCTGCGGGGCGCCAGCACCTTGCCCGAGGTGCCGCTGCCCGCCAGCGTGCGTGCCACGCTGCGCCCGTACCAGCAGCAAGGCCTGAACTGGCTGCAGTTTTTGCGGGCCCACGGCCTGGCCGGTGTGCTGGCCGACGACATGGGCCTGGGCAAGACCCTGCAGACCCTGGCGCACATCCAGGTCGAAAAGGACGCTGGGCGGCTGACGTGCCCTGCGCTGGTCATTGCGCCCGTGAGCCTGATGGGCAACTGGCAGCGCGAGGCGGCTCGCTTTTGCCCGGGTCTGCGGTGCCTGGTGCTGCATGGCGCGGATCGCCATGAAGTGGCCGATGAAGTCACCGAGCACGACCTGGTCATCGCGCCGTATTCGCTGCTGCAACGCGACCGAGACCGCTGGCTGGCGCACCAGTGGCACCTGGTGGTGCTGGACGAGGCCCAGAACATCAAGAACGCCAGCAGCCAGGCCGCACAGGTGGTCAGCGAACTGCAGGCGCGCCACCGGCTGTGCTTGTCGGGTACGCCCATGGAAAACCACCTGGGCGAGGTCTGGAGCCTGTTCCACTTCTTGATGCCGGGCTTTTTGGGCAGCCAAACGCGCTTCAAGGAGGTGTTTCGTACGCCCATCGAAAAGCAGGGCGACGGTGCGCGCATGGCCCAGTTGCGCGCCCGCATCACCCCCTTCATGCTGCGGCGGACCAAGGCGCTGGTGGCAGGGGAGCTGCCGCCCAAGGTCGAATCGGTCATGCCTGTGGAGCTGACCGGCGCGCAGGCGGACCTGTACGAAACCATCCGCCTGGGCATGGAGAAGACCGTGCGCGAAGCGCTGCAGTCCAAGGGGCTGGCGCCATCGCAGATCACCATCCTGGATGCGCTGCTCAAGCTGCGGCAGGTGTGCTGCCACCCGCAGCTGGTGCCGTTGGACGCAGCCAAGGCCGTGGAGACCTCGGCCAAGCTGGACCATTTGATGACGCTGCTGCCCGAAATGTTGGCCGAGGGGCGGCGCATTTTGCTGTTCTCGCAGTTCACCAGCATGCTCAGGCTGATTGAGACCGAGCTGAAAAAGCGCGACCTGCCCTGGGTCAAGCTAACGGGGCAGAGCCAAAAGCGCGACGCGATCATCGAGCAGTTCACCAGCGGGCAGGTGCCTTTGTTTCTCATCAGCCTCAAGGCGGGCGGGGTGGGGCTGAACCTGCCGCAGGCCGACACGGTGATCCATTTCGACCCCTGGTGGAACCCGGCGGTGGAAAACCAGGCCACCGACCGCGCGCACCGCATGGGCCAGACGCAGAGCGTGTGGGTGATCAAGCTGGTAGCGCAGGGGACGATCGAGGAGCGCATCCTGGCCCTGCAGGAGCGCAAGGCGCAGCTGGCGGGCAGCCTGTACAGCGGAGCTGCTGCCCGCAAGGAGCCGCTCTTCACCGAAAGCGATCTGGCAGAACTGCTGCAGCCGCTATCACTGTCATAGCTGCTGGTGCAGGTTGGACAAGCGCGTGGTGCCATTGAGGCAGGGCACCGCCCGGAGGGCCGCATGGACACTGGCTTGGGCGTCCTGCCTGAGCGTGTTGACAACAGTTTTCCCTGTCTGCGCCTTTGCAAATCAACACTTTGCACGCTACAATACGAATCTCACGACCAAACGGGCGGGTACCAACCGCCCGTTTTTTTTGGTCGAACGCTTTTGGAGCTCGAAGCTGTCGGGGAAGAGTCTCCGGGGGTTATCGGGTTTTTTGTTTTGGATTTGCGCAAATGAGGGGGCACAAACAGTGCTCCCGGTGGGCAGGCTGGTGGCCTGGTCCTGATTGGCGCAAGTTGTGTGGTTTATCCGGGATTGAACTGAACACGTGGCATTGCAGCAAGTCGTTGAACAAATTGTGACGGGACTGGGGTATGACCTGGTGGAGATCGAGCGCTCTGCCGGCGGCCTGTTGCGCGTCACCATCGACTTGCCTTGGGTGCAGCCGGCCGCTGATGCGCCCCAGCCCGTGATCGAGCAGTTCGTGACGGTCGAGGATTGCGAGAAGGTCACCCGTCAGCTGCAGTTTGCGCTGGAGGTCGATGGCGTCGAGTACAAGCGCCTCGAAGTGTCATCCCCTGGTATCGACCGGCCCTTGCGCCACGAGCAAGACTTCGTGCGCTTTGAAGGCTCTGTCATCGACATCACCCTGAAGGCGCCCATCGGCGCCGCAGCAGCGGGAGGCCAGGTCAACGCCACCCGCAAGAAATTTCGCGGCACGCTGGAGCGGGCCGAGGCCGGAGGCTGGCAGATCGTCTGGAGCGACGAGCCGCCGGTCAAGCCAGGACAAAGAGTCAGCAAGAAACGCGTGCCCGCCCCGTTGCAGGCGATGGGCTTCACCTTGGACGAATGCCGGGATGTGCGCCTTGCGCCCATCGTGGACTTCAAGGGGCGCGCAGGCAAGGCCGGGGCTGCACCTGCCTGATTTGCTGCTGAAAATTGTGGGGTGGGTGGCTGCAGTGCGTTGCCTTGCCCTCGGGTGATTGAAAACAGGAGAGTCGTCGCATGAATCGCGAATTGTTGATGTTGGTTGAGGCCATTTCGCGCGAAAAGAACGTGGAGCGTGATGTGGTCTTGGGCGCCGTGGAGTCGGCCCTGGCCCAGGCTACCAAGAAGCTGTACCAGGGCGAGGTGGACATTCGCGTGTCCGTGGATCGCGACAGCGGCAACTACGAGACTTTCCGTCGCTGGCTGGTGGTGCCCGACGATGCGGGCCTGCAAAACCCCGAAGCCGAGGAGCTGCTGATGGATGCGAAGGATCGCATCCCAGACATCGAAGTCGGCGAGTACATCGAAGAGGGTGTCGAGTCGGTGCCCATCGGTCGTATCGGCGCCATGGCTGCCAAGCAGGTCATCCTGCAGAAGATCCGCGACGCTGAGCGCGAAATGTTGCTCAACGACTTCATGTCGCGCGGCGAGAAGATCTTCACCGGCACCGTCAAGCGCATGGACAAGGGCGACATCATCGTCGAGTCCGGCCGCGTGGAAGGCCGTCTGCGCCGCAGCGAAATGATCCCCAAGGAAAACCTGCGCAGCGGCGACCGCGTGCGGGCCATGATCATGGAAGTGGACCTGACGCTGCGCGGCGCTCCCATCATCCTGTCGCGTTCGGCGCCTGAGTTCATGATCGAACTCTTCCGCCAGGAAGTGCCCGAGATCGAGCAAGGCCTGCTGGAGATCAAATCCTGCGCCCGTGATCCCGGCTCGCGTGCCAAGATCGCCGTGTTGTCCCATGACAAGCGCGTGGACCCCATCGGCACCTGCGTCGGCGTGCGTGGCACCCGTGTGAACGCGGTGACCAACGAGCTTGCTGGCGAGCGCGTGGACATCGTGCTGTGGTCCGAAGACCCCGCACAGTTCGTGATTGGCGCGCTGGCTCCGGCCAACGTGTCCTCCATCGTGGTCGATGAAGAAAAGCACGCCATGGATGTGGTCGTGGACGAGGAAAACCTCGCCATCGCCATCGGCCGTGGCGGTCAAAACGTGCGCCTGGCGTCCGACCTGACCGGCTGGAAGATCAACATCATGGACGCCGCTGAAAGCGCGCAAAAGCAGGCCAACGAGACCGATACGGCCCGCAAGCTGTTCATGGAAAAGCTCGATGTGGACGAGGAAATCGCCGACATCCTGATCTCCGAAGGCTTCAACAGCCTCGAAGAAGTGGCCTACGTTCCCCTGCAGGAAATGCTGGAGATCGAAAGCTTCGATGAAGACACCGTCAACGAGCTGCGGGCCCGTGCCAAGGACGCGCTGCTCACCATGGAAATTGCCCGTGAGGAAAGCGTGGAAGAGGTCTCCCAGGACCTGCGCGACCTCGAAGGCCTCACCCCTGAGCTGATTGCCAAATTGGCCGAAGGCGGTGTGCACACACGTGACGACCTGGCCGATCTGGCCATTGATGAACTGACCGACCTGACCGGACAGTCTGAAGAGGAAGCCAAAGCCTTGATCATGAAGGCGCGCGAACACTGGTTCGCGGGGCAAGAGTAAAGGTCAGGGAGGCACGAACCACATATGTCCAGTAACACTGTCGCCGAGTTCGCTACCGAACTCAAAAAATCGCCTGAAACCCTGCTCGACCAGCTCAAGGCTGCCGGCGTGGGCAAGGCTGCTCCCTCTGACGCGTTGACCGAGTCGGACAAGCAAAAGCTTCTTGCTTACCTGCAGGCCAGCCACGGCACGGCCTCGGCCGATCGCAAGAAGATCACGCTGGTCAAGAAGTCCACCAGCGAAATCAAGCAGGCGGACGCTACGGGCAAGGCCCGTACCATCCAAGTGGAAGTGCGCAAGAAGCGCACGTTCATTCAGCGCGACGAAGGTGCAGAGGCTGCTGCAGAGTCGCACGCACCCGCGGCGGTGGAAGAACCCGCTGTGTCGAGTGAAGACCTTGAGCTGTCCCGCCGCGAGGAAGAAGCCCGCCGCCAGGCCGAGCTGATCCGCCGCCAGGAGGCGGAATTGGCCGAAAAGCGCGCCGAGCGCGAAGCCCGCGAAAAGCGCGAGCGCGAAGCCGAAGAGCGTGCTGCCGCTTACGCTGCTCAGGAAGCTGAGAAGAAGGCCCAGGCTTCTGCCGTCAAGCAGGAAGCCACCCGCGAGCAGGCTGCCGAAGCCGCTGCGCGCACGGCAGCACAGAACGAAGCCCGCGAAAAGGCTGCTGCCGAATCCAAGGCCCGCTCTGACGAAGAAGCCGCCCGTGCGGCCGACCTGGATGCACGTCGCCGCAAGGCCGAGGCAGAAGCTGCCGCCATTCGCTCCATGATGGCCACGCCCAAGAAGGCGGTCATGGTCGCCAAGAAGCCCGAGGAACCCAAGCCAGTGGCCAAGCCTGCTGCCGTGGGCGACGCCAAGAAGGGCACGCTGCACAAGCCGGCAGTTGGCACTGGCGTGGCGCGCGCCGGTGCTCCCGCTGCTGCTGGAGCGGGCGCGGGTGCGCCTGGCGCTGGCAAGGAAGTGAAGTCAGCCAAGCTGTCCTCCAGCTGGGCCAATGACACGGCCAAGAAGAAAGAAATCAAGACCCGCGGCGACAGCAGCGGCGGTGTCGGTCGCAACAACTGGCGTGGTGGCCCGCGTGGCCGCCGTGGCGACAACCGCGACCACCGTGATGATCACCAGCAGGCCGCACCGGTCGAAGCACGCATCATCGAAGTGCATGTGCCCGAGACCATTACCGTGGCTGAACTGGCGCACAAGATGTCCATCAAGGCCAACGAGGTCATCAAGGCGCTGATGAAGATGGGCCAGATGGTCACCATCAACCAGCCGCTGGACCAGGACACGGCCATGATCGTGGTGGAAGAGCTGGGCCACAAGGCCGTCGTGGCTGCGCTGGACGACCCGGAAGCCTTTACCGACGAAGATGCAGGCCAGCAAAACGCAGAACTGTTGCCGCGCGCTCCGGTCGTGACCGTGATGGGTCACGTGGACCATGGCAAGACCTCGCTGCTGGATTACATCCGCCGCGCCAAGGTGGCTGCGGGTGAAGCCGGTGGCATTACCCAGCACATTGGTGCCTACCACGTGGAAACGCCACGCGGCATGGTGTCGTTCCTCGACACCCCGGGTCACGAGGCTTTCACGGCCATGCGTGCCCGTGGTGCACAGGCCACCGACATCGTGATTCTGGTAGTGGCCGCCGATGACGGCGTCATGCCCCAGACCAAGGAAGCCATCAAGCACGCCAAGGCTGCTGGTGTACCGATCGTGGTGGCCATCACCAAGGCTGACAAGCCTGATGCCAACCCCGACCGCGTCAAGCAGGAGCTGGTGGTCGAAGAGGTGGTGCCTGAAGAATACGGTGGCGATTCGCCCTTTGTGCCCGTGTCCTCCAAGACCGGCATGGGCATCGACACCCTGCTGGAGCAAGTGCTGCTGCAGGCCGAAGTGCTGGAACTCAAGGCGCCGGTGGATTCGCTGGCCAAGGGTCTCGTGATCGAAGCCCAGCTGGACAAGGGCCGCGGCCCTGTGGCCACTGTGTTGGTGCAGTCCGGTACGCTGAAGGTGGGTGATGTGGTGCTGGCTGGCCAGACCTATGGCCGCGTGCGCGCCATGCTGGACGAAAACGGCAAGGTCGCCAAGACGGCTGGTCCATCGATTCCTGTCGAAATCCAGGGTCTGACGGAAGTGCCGCAGGCGGGTGACGAATTCATGGTGTTGACGGACGAGCGCCGTGCCCGTGAGATCGCGACGTACCGTGCAGGCAAGTTCCGCAACACCAAGCTGGCCAAGCAGCAAGCCGCCAAGCTGGAAAACATGTTCGCCGACATGACGGCGGGTGAGGTCAAGACCCTGCCCATCATCGTCAAGGCCGACGTGCAAGGCTCGCAGGAAGCGCTGGCCCAGTCGCTGCTCAAGCTCTCGACCGACGAGGTCAAGGTGCAACTGGTGTACGCCGCTGTGGGCGCCATCAGCGAGTCCGACATCAACCTGGCGATCGCCTCCAAGGCCATCGTGATCGGCTTCAACGTGCGTGCCGATGCCGGTGCGCGCAAGCTGGCCGAAGGCAATGGCGTGGACCTGCATTACTACAGCATCATTTACGACGCTGTGGACGAGTTGCGTGTGGCGATGTCCGGCATGCTGGCTCCCGAGCAGCGCGAAGAAGTCATTGGTACGGCCGAGATCCGCACCGTGTTCGTGGCCTCCAAGATCGGTACTGTGGCGGGTTCGTACATCACGTCCGGCATGGTCCATCGCAACGCCAAGTTCCGTCTGCTGCGCGACAACGTGGTGGTCTACACCGGCGAAGTCGACTCGATCAAGCGCCTCAAGGACGATGTCAAGGATGTCAAGGAAGGCTTTGAGTGCGGTATCAAGCTCAAGAACTACAACGACATCAAGGAAGGCGATCAACTCGAGTTCTTTGACATCAAGGAAATCGCCCGGACGCTGTAAAGCCTCGGTGACGACGATATGGCTGCGAAGAAATCTTCCACCCCCAACCGCGCCTTCAAGGTGGCCGACCAGATCCAGCGTGATCTGACGGAGCTGATCGCGCGCGAGTTGAAAGACCCGCGCGTGGGCATGGTGACGCTGCAGGGCGTGGAGGTGACTCCCGACTATGCACATGCCAAGGTGTTCTTCAGCCTGTTGACGGGCGACCCTGTGGAAACGCAGGCGGCGCTCAACCAGGCGGCTGGATTCCTGCGCAATGGCTTGTTCAAGCGCCTGCACATCCACACCGTGCCTACGCTGCACTTCGTGTTCGACCGCACCTCCGAGCGTGCGGCCGACATGAACGCCTTGATCGCCAAGGCGGTGTCTTCGCGCGCCAAAGAGGATTAGTCCATGCACGCGCCACGCACCAGGGTGCAGCGGCGCCCTGTGCATGGGGTGTTGCTGCTCGACAAACCGCTCGGCCTTTCGAGCAATGACGCCTTGCAAAAGGCGAAATGGCTGCTGCGCGCCGAGAAAGCGGGCCATACGGGCACGCTGGATCCGCTCGCCACGGGCGTGTTGCCGCTGTGTTTCGGCGCCGCCACCAAGTTCAGCCAGCTGCAGCTGGATGCCGCCAAGACCTACGAGGCGATTGCGCTGCTCGGCGCCACCACGACCACCGGCGATGCCGAGGGTGACGTGGTGCAACGCTGCGATGTAGATGCTGCCCAACTCACGCCAGAGCGCCTGGCGGCTGTGCAGCAACAGTTCACGGGTCCCATCCGCCAGGTGCCGCCGATGCACAGCGCGCTCAAGAAGGACGGCAAGGCGCTGTACGAATATGCACGCGCCGGTGTCACGGTGGAGCGCGAAGCACGGGACGTGATCATTCATGCCCTCAAGCTGACGCTGGTGCAGACAGATCAAGCGCAAGCAGCTATTAAAATGATAGTGACCTGCAGCAAGGGCACCTACATCCGTACGTTGGGTGAAGACATTGGCGCGGCATTGGGCTGCGGGGCTCACCTGACCTTCTTGCGCCGCATCGACACTGGGGGAATTGGTGTGGAGCGCTGTGTCACGCTGGCCCAGCTGGAGGCCATGCCCGAGGCAGAACGCCTGGCCAGTCTGGAAGCGCCCGAGTCACTGCTGGCACAACACATGCGTGTCACGCTGGACGGTGAGAATGCAGCCCGATTCCTGTCGGGCGTGCGTCGCCGTGGCAACTGGCCCGATGCCAGTGCCGTGGCGGTGTTTGGCGAGAATCCCCCGGCGCTGCTGGGGGTGGGCCACATCGTGGGCGGGGAGCTGGTGCCGGACAGGCTCCTGAGTCCGCTGGAAATTCAACAAATTTTGGAAAGCACGCCGCATTCCGCGTCCATGGCGCACAGCGGCATATTGGAAAAACTATGACTAAACAAATCCGCAATATCGCCATCATTGCCCACGTTGACCATGGCAAAACCACCATGGTGGACCAGCTGCTGCGCCAGTCCGGCACCTTCGCCGACCACGAAAAGGTCGTCGATACCGTGATGGACAACAACGCGATCGAAAAGGAACGCGGCATCACCATCTTGGCCAAGAACTGCGCCGTGAGCTGGAAGGGCACGCACATCAACATCGTGGACACCCCCGGCCACGCGGACTTCGGTGGCGAAGTGGAACGTGCGCTGTCCATGGTGGACAGCGTGGTGCTGCTGATCGATGCACAAGAAGGCCCCATGCCCCAGACGCGTTTCGTGACTAAGAAGGCCCTGGCGCTGGGCCTGCGCCCCATCCTGGTGGTGAACAAGGTGGACAAGCCCGGTGCCAACCCCGACAAGGTGGTGAACGCCGCGTTCGACCTGTTCGACAAGCTCGGTGCTACCGATGAACAGCTCGACTTCCCCGTGGTGTACGCCTCGGGCATCAACGGCTGGTCGTCGCTGGAAGAAGGCGCGCCCGGTGAGCAGTGGGGCCCCGACATGTCGGCCCTGTTCGACACCATCCTCTCGCACGTTCCACCCAACACGGGCGATGCCAATGCGCCGCTGCAGCTGCAGATCTCTGCGCTGGACTTCTCCAGCTTCGTGGGCCGCATCGGCGTGGGCCGCATCAGCCAGGGTACCCTGAAGCCCATGCAGGACGTGATCGTCATGGAAGGCCCTGATGGCAAGGCCGTGAAGGGCCGTGTGAACCAGGTGCTGACGTTCCAGGGCCTTGATCGCATGCAGACCCCCTTGGCGGGCCCTGGCGACATCGTGCTGATCAACGGCATTGAAGACATCGGTATCGGCGTGACCGTGACCGACCCCGCCAACCCCGCGCCGCTGCCCATGCTGAAGGTGGATGAGCCCACGCTGACCATGAACTTCTGCGTGAACACCAGCCCGCTGGCCGGCCGCGAAGGCAAGTTCGTGACCAGCCGCCAGATCTGGGACCGCCTGCAAAAGGAACTGCAGCACAACGTGGCCCTGCGCGTGAACGAAACCGACGAAGAAGGCATCTTCGAAGTGATGGGCCGTGGTGAATTGCACCTGACCATCCTTTTGGAAAACATGCGCCGCGAAGGTTACGAGCTGGCTGTGTCGAAGCCCCGCGTGGTGTTCAAGGACATCGACGGTGTCAAGCACGAGCCTATCGAGCTGGTGACGGCCGACATCGAAGAAGGCCACCAGGGCGGCGTGATGCAGGCCCTGGGCGAGCGCAAGGGCGAGCTGGTGAACATGGAGTCCGACGGCCGTGGCCGCGTTCGCCTGGAGTACCGCATCCCGGCCCGTGGCCTGATCGGTTTCACCAACGAATTCCTGAACCTGACGCGCGGCTCCGGCCTTATCAGCAACATCTTCGACAGCTACGAGCCGCACAAGGGCGACATCGGCGGCCGCAAGAACGGCGTGCTGATCTCCATGGACGACGGTGAAATCTTCACCTACGCGCTGGGCAAGCTGGACGACCGTGGTCGCATGTTCGTGAAGGCCAACGACCCTGTGTATGAAGGCATGATCGTCGGCATCCACAGCCGTGATAACGACCTGGTGGTGAACGCCACACGTACCAAGCAGCTGACCAACTTCCGCGTGTCCGGCAAGGAAGACGCGATCAAGATCACGCCTCCGATCGACCTCACGCTCGAATACGGCGTGGAGTTCATCGAGGACGACGAACTGGTCGAAATCACGCCCAAGTCCGTGCGCCTGCGCAAGCGCTATCTGACCGAAAACGAGCGCAAGCGCGCCTCCCGTTCTTGATAAGCTCAGCGTTTCCGAAAGGGCCACTGCCACGCAGTGGCCTTTTTTCCGTCTGAACCCTGCACAAACCATGTTGAAACTCACCCATACCCGGGCGGTGCTGCTGATGGTGGCGGTGACCCTGATGTGGTCCATCGCCGGCGTGGTCACGCGCCACCTGGAGCATGCGGCAAGTTTTGAAGTGACCTTCTGGCGCAGCTTTTTCACGTTGCTGTCGCTGCTGGTCATCTTGCCCGCGCTGCAGGGCAGGGCGGTGTTTGCATCCATGCGCCACAGTGGCCGTGCGTTGTGGATCTCTGGCGTGTGCTGGAGCGTGATGTTCACGGCGTTCATGGTGGCGCTGGTTCTCATGCCGGTGGCCAATGTGCTGGTCACGATGGCTGTGGGGCCGCTGCTCACAGCGCTGTTTGCAAGGGTGTTCATCGGCCATCACATCGCCCCGCGCACCTGGGCTGCGATTGCCGTGGCGGGGCTGGGTATTGCGTGGATGTATGGTTCGCAGATGGCGGGCCTCCCTCTGGCGGGCACGCTGGTGGCGCTGTGTGTGCCTGTGGCCGCCGCCATCAACTGGACGGTGGTACAACATTCGCAGCGCCACGGCCATGCGGTGGACCTGGTGCCTGCAGTGCTGGTCGGCGCAGTGATTTCGGTGGTGGCCACGCTGCCGCTGGCGCTGCCTTTTCAGGCGTCGGCCCACGACCTGGGCCTGCTGGCCTTGCTGGGCGTGGTGCAATTGGCCATCCCTTGTGTGCTGGCCGTGCGCTGCGGGCGCGTGCTCAAGGCGCCCGAGATGGCGCTGCTCGGGCTGCTTGAAGTGATCTTTGGCATCTTGCTGGCATGGCTGGGCGCGGGCGAAAAGCCTGGCACGGCGGTGCTGACGGGGGGCGCACTGGTGATCGGTGCGCTGGTTTTCAATGAACTGTTGGGTTGGAAGGAACAAAAATGACGGAGACGGTCGTGTCTGAAGTGTTGAGCGAAGTGCGTGGCCAGGTGGGCTTCATTACCCTGAACCGCCCGCGTGCGCTCAATGCCTTGTCGCTGGGTATGGTGCGTGACCTGATGGGCATCCTGCTGGCATGGCAGAACGATGCGCGGGTGCTGGCAGTGGCCATCCGTGGCAGCAACAAGGAAGGCCCGTTTGGCGCTTTCTGCGCAGGCGGCGATATCCGCTTTCTGCACCAGGCGGGTAGCCAGGGCAACCCGCTGATCGAGGACTTCTTCACCGAGGAATACGCGCTCAACCACTTGATCCACAACTACGCCAAGCCCTACATCGCCTTCATGGATGGCATCGTGATGGGGGGCGGCATGGGCATCAGCCAGGGCGCCGCCCTGCGCGTAGTAACCGAGCGCACCAAGATGGCCATGCCCGAGACGGCGATTGGCCTGTTCCCGGACGTGGGCGGGGGTTACTTCTTGAGCCGCTGCCCTGGCCGCGTGGGCGAGTGGCTGGCACTGACTGGCGACACCATCGGCGCGGGAGATGCCATTGCATACCTGCTGGCCGATGGCTGCCTGCCGTCAGACCGGCAGGCCGCGGTGTGGGATGCTTTGGCCACCAAAAACTTTGCGGATGGCGCGGCCATCAAGGCCTATGTTGCTTCTCAATTTGTAGCATCTCAGGCAAGCGGTAATAGCGCTCTGGCCGATATTGACCAATATTTTGCGCTGCCGACCGTCGGCGAGATCGTGCGGACACTCGAGGCCGCCGACAGCGACTGGGCGCGCACCACGGCCGCCACGCTGCGCAAGCGTTCGCCACTGATGCTGCATGTGGTGCTGGAGCAGATTCGCCGCGCCCGTGCGATGGGCCTGGCCGACGACCTGCGCATGGAGCGCGATATGGTGCGTCACTGCTTTTTCCTGCGCCCAGGACAGAGTGAGACCGTGGAAGGCATCCGCGCCCTGGCCGTGGACAAGGACCATGCGCCTCAGTGGAATCCAGGCCGCATTGAAGATGTGACGCCGGAGATGGTGGCACCGTTCTTTGCCAGCCCCTGGCCCGCACACGCCCATCCGCTGGCCCATTTGTCCTGACCGCATACGGACATGGTCGGGCCGGGCCCCCGGCGGCGCGTCAGGGGTTCAGCTGCTGATAAACCGCTGTGGCTAGGCTCAATAACTCGGTGCGCGACAACTGTCCGCTCAGGGCGTAGCCAAAGCCGGCATCCGTCCAATAAAAGCCCGGCACCGGGCCTTCGTGTGTGAACTGGAACGCGGTGGTGGGTGCTGCCGCCGGTGCTTCCGTGCGCGCTTTGGTGCCGCCCTGGTTGTCATTGGCAGGGCGGGGCGGGGTGGGAGCTAGAGCGCCCAGGTACAGCGTGATTCGCTGGCCTGCGCTGTTCTGGTACATGAACTGCGCGCGCACTCCGGTATCGCCGGGCAACAACCGGCCTCCCACCAGTTCATAGCCCTGGGCGCCCAGCACAGGGACTTTCAGCGGTCGGTCCAGCCGTTTGGACAGCCATTGCACCAGGTGGTCTTGCTGGGCAGCCGTGACCTCTACGGGGTGACGCACTTCGGGTTGGTACACCGCATGGGCCACAGAGGCCTGCTGTGCGAAGCGCTGTGCCGGTTCGGCTGTCACCAGCGCGGCTCCTTGGCCAGTCGCCAGCGTTTTGCCGGGTAGCCCTGCGGGCCACTGGCTGCGGCCCGTCCAACCCAGCACAAAGGCCAGCAGGACCGATGCAGCCATGCCACCCCAACGCCACCACTGCGCCTGTTGCTCCCTGTGGTCTGTGGCGCGCAATGCTGCGGCCAGCAAGGCATCGGGAACGGGGGCGTGGAGAAGGTCCTGGTGCAGGTCATGCAGCCGCTGCCGCTGCGCCTGCCAGTGGGCCAGTGTGGCCTGTGCCTCCTCATCGTCCCGCAGTTGCTCGCGCAGCGCCTGTGCCTGCGCGGGCGGCAACTGGCCGTCCACAAGGGCATGCCAGGCGCTGCTCTCTTCTGCGCGTGCTGGGGGGGCTGGATGTGTCGGGTCCATGATGGAGGATCGGGTCAGGGTGGCTATTTGAGACGGCGCAGTGCAGGCGTCGTGCCTGCGGCGGCGCCTGCGCCCGCCTGGGCGGCCAGTACAGCCGGCGCAGTGCCTGATGTGGGCTGCCGGTCCATCAGCACTCGCAGGCGCATGCGGGCCCGCGACAGGCGAGACATGACGGTACCCACCGGAATGCTCAGGATGCGTGCGGTGTCTTCGTAGCTCATGTCCTCCATCGCCACCAGCAGCAGCACGGCCCGCTGGTCGGCGGGCAGGCGCTGCAGGCAGCGCTCCAGGTCCAGGGCGTCATCCGAGGGCGCACGGGCGCCTTGCAGCTGGTCTTGAACCTCATCGATGTCCAGAGGGGGCAGCGCGGGCAACGCGCGGCGTTGGTTGAGATACAGGTTGTGCATCAGGGTGAACAACCATGCGCGCAGGTCGCTGCCGGTGCGCCACAGCATCCATTTGCTGCAGGCCCGCTCCAGCGTGTCCTGCACGAGGTCATCAGCTGCCCAGGCATCGCCCGTCAGCACCCGCGCGTAGCGGCGCAGGCCCGGCAGCTGTTCGATGACCTGGGAGCGATTCATGCCGTGCGGGGCCTGTGTTGCGCTGTGCGTGCTCTTACGGCCGTGCGGTGCGCCACACCTGGTTCACGCCTTCGCCCGTCTTGTCTCCGGGCTTGGTGTCCTTGATCCAGTAGTACAGCGGCTTGCCCTTGTAGGCCAGCTGGGTCTTGCCATCGTCGCGGGTGACGACGCTGTAGTCGCCGCCAGGGGCCTTGCTGGCCATCAGCGGCGGCCAGTTGGTGGCGCAGGGGCCGTTGCACACTGACTTGCCACTGCCTGCAGCATCGCGGTCAAACGTATAGAGCGTCATGCCGCCGGCGCCGACCAGTACGCCGTCCATGGTCTTCACGGGCGAGTCGTCCATGGTGGCGCAGCCAGCCAGTGCAGCGGCTGCGACGAATGCGGCCATCGAGATCAGTTTCTTCATGGGTTTCTCCAGAGGGTGGTGCAGGCGGAGGCGAATGCTGCCTTGCACCGGGATGAACACCCGGACGTGGTGATTTATTCCATCACAACTGAAAAAATAGTGACCAGCAGCGCGCAGGGCTTTCAAAACTGGCACGGCCCGGGCCGGCGCATCCGCTCAAGGCTGCTCTGCCTCCCCGTATGCGGTCCTCTTGGGGGACATCGCTCAGCGACTTTGGGGACTATTTGTTCCTGCTCTTCATGGCGCGCTCCACCTCGCGCTTGCCTTCGCGGTCCTTGATGGTGTCGCGCTTGTCGTGCTCGGCCTTGCCTTTGGCCAGGGCAATCTCGCACTTCACGAAACCGTTCTTCCAGTGCAGGTTGATGGGGACCAGCGTATAGCCCTTTTGCTCGACCTTGCCAATCAGGCGCTTGATGTCGTCCTTCTTGAGCAGCAGTTTCTTGGTGCGTGCCGATTCGGGGTTGACATGGGTGGACGCTGTCTTGAGCGGCATGATCAGGCAGCCGAGCAGATACAGCTCGCCATCGCGGATCAGCACGTAGCCATCGGTCAGCTGCACCTTGCCCTCGCGCAGCGCCTTGACCTCCCAGCCGTGCAGCACCATGCCCGCCTCGTGGCGCTCCTCGAAGAAGTAGTTGTAGGCCGCTTTCTTGTTGTCGGCAATGCGGGAGGTGGGATCGGGTTTTTTGGCCATGTAGATCAGATGCGGCGCCCTGCGGGAGATAAAAGGTCTCCCTACATACAATTGTGGCCGTTCAGAGACCCGTGATTCTAGTTTCCCCGGCCCGCCTTTCCCCTTCGAAAGCCCCGCGCCAGTTGCCTGCATGAAAACCGTCCACAAGTCCGTCCTCATTTGGTACAGCCCCGAAGAGATGTTTGCCCTGGTCACCGGGGTGGAGCACTACCCGCAGTTCCTGCCCTGGTGCGACCGCGCCGCAGTGCTGGAGCAGACCGAAGAGGGCATGACCGCCGAGGTGGGCATTGCATTCAGCGGCATTCGCCAGACCTTTGTCACGCGCAACACGCACGAAGTGGGCAGGCGTGTGCAGATGCATCTGGTGAAAGGACCGTTCTCACGGCTGGACGGGGATTGGCACTTTCATCCCGTGGGGGACGGCACGCAGCGTGCGTGCAAGGTGGAGTTGATGCTGAACTATGGGTTTGATAGTGCCGCGTTGGCCACGCTGGTGGGGCCGGTGTTTGACCGCATCGCAGGGAGCATGGTCGATGCCTTCGTCAAGCGAGCGGAACAGGTCTATGGCTGAGGTGGGTGGAGGCGCCTCGGCGACCATCGCTATCACCGTTGTCGTCTGTCTGGCTCCGCGCGAGGTGCGTGAGTGGACTCTGGATTTGCCGGTGGGTGCTACGGTAGCGGATGCCCTGCACGCCAGCTGCGGTATGGCCACGCTGTCCGCGCTGGAGGAGGGGGGCGCACCGTGCGTCGGTATCTGGGGCCGTGCTGCCAATCTGGATGTGGTGTTGCAGCCCCAGGACCGCGTAGAAATCTACCGACCCTTGAAGGTGGACCCCAAGGTAGCACGGCGGGAGCGCTTTGCCCGACAAGGGGCGCGCACTACAGGACTCTTTGCGCGCCGCCGACCAGGGGGCAAGTCAGGCTACTGATACTGCTGAGTTGATCCGCGCGGTAGCGGAGCAGCACGCAGCTCAGCGTACGCAATCGGCCGCGACAATCTCGTCGATGCGTTTGGCTTCGGCCGCGCGGGCGGGGCCGTCCAGGAAGATTCTTTCGCCCTGGGCGTTCGCTTGTGTGATGGGCTTGCCAGCATCGAACGCCGCTTTGGCTGCGCGTGCGCGGGTGCAGTTTTCAGCCTTGGCCTTGGCGATCTTTTCGTCCTCGGCCTTTTTCTTGGCGGCTTCTGCGGCCTCGGCCTGGGCTTTCTTCTCTTCCAGCTCCTTGTCCTTGCCCGCACCTGGGGCGCTGGCAGCGGTCTTGGGCGCTGCTGCTGCTGCTGCGGGCGCCGCGTCAGAGGCTGCTGGCGCGGCCGGGACGGCAGTCCGTGCCGGGCGGTTGCCCCCAGGCTGTTTCAGGATGCTTTTTTCGGGGATATCGGGTGGTGGCGGACGATCGCTGAAGACTTTGCGCCCGTCTTTGTCTGTCCACTGCCATTGCGCCGCCGCGCCCATGGCCCAGGTGCAGGCCACGGCCAGCAGGAGAAGCTTGTGCATTTTCATGCGGACAAGTTTATCCATGTGATTCCCCCCCCGCCAGTGCGTTGCAGATGGGTGGGCGCGTTTTCACCACACGCGGCGCGGGTACAATCCGTTTTTTGGAGCTTTCTCATGCGCCTTCTTGGAAAAGCGCTCACCTTCGACGATGTGTTGCTGGTGCCAGCGTACTCCCAGGTCCTGCCCAAGGACACGTCCCTCGCGACGAAACTCTCCCGCAATATCCAACTGAACCTGCCGCTTGTGTCCGCCGCCATGGACACCGTGACCGAGGCGCGTCTGGCCATTGCCATTGCCCAGGAGGGCGGCATCGGCATCGTGCACAAGAACCTCACGGCGCAAGAGCAGGCTGCTCATGTGGCCAAGGTCAAGCGCTACGAGTCTGGCGTGTTGCGTGATCCCGTGGTCATCACCCCCGAGCACACGGTGCTGCAGGTGCTCCAGCTGTCCGAACAGCTGGGCATCTCGGGCTTCCCGGTGTGCGACGGCGGCAAGGTGGTGGGTATCGTTACCGGCCGCGACCTGCGCTTCGAGACCCGTTACGACGTCAAGGTCCACCAGATCATGACCCCGCGCGAGAAGCTCATCACGGTCAATGAAAAAGAGGGCACCACGCCGGCCGAAGCCAAGGCGCTGCTCAACAAGCACAAACTCGAACGCATCCTGGTCGTGAACGACGCCTTTGAACTCAAGGGCCTGATCACGGTGAAGGACATCACCAAGCAGACCAGCTTTCCCAACGCGGCCCGCGATGCCGCAGGCCGCCTGCGCGTAGGCGCGGCGGTGGGTGTGGGTGAAGGTACCGAAGAACGCGTCGAAGCCCTGGTCAAGGCCGGTGTGGATGCCATCGTGGTGGACACGGCCCACGGCCACAGCAAGGGCGTGATCGACCGCGTGCGCTGGGTCAAGCAGAACTACCCGCAGATCGACGTGATCGGCGGCAACATCGCGACCGGCGCTGCAGCCCTGGCACTGGTTGAGGCCGGTGCGGATGCGGTCAAGGTCGGTATCGGCCCAGGTTCCATCTGTACCACCCGCATCGTGGCGGGTGTGGGCGTGCCCCAGATCATGGCCATCGACAACGTGGCCACGGCCCTCAAGGGCACCGGCGTGCCGCTGATTGCGGACGGCGGTATTCGCTACAGCGGCGACATCGCCAAGGCCCTGGCCGCTGGCGCTGGGACGGTGATGATGGGCGGTATGTTTGCGGGCACTGAAGAAGCGCCCGGCGAAGTCATCCTGTTCCAGGGCCGCAGCTACAAGAGCTACCGCGGCATGGGCTCCATTGGCGCCATGCAGCAGGGCAGTGCCGACCGCTACTTCCAGGAATCGAGCACCGGCAATCCCAATGCCGACAAGCTGGTGCCTGAAGGCATCGAAGGCCGCGTGCCCTACAAGGGCTCCATGGTCAGCATCGTCTACCAGATGGCTGGCGGCGTGCGTGCCTCCATGGGCTACTGCGGTTGCGCCACGATCGAAGAGATGAACAACAAGGCCGAGTTCGTCGAGATCACCACTGCTGGTATCCGCGAAAGCCACGTGCACGATGTGCAGATCACCAAGGAAGCGCCGAACTACCGCGCTGACTGATCGTTGCAAACCGATCTGGCCTGATTGAAAAAATCTGGTCAGACTGATATAGTCTGGTCTGAATTCACCATTCAGACCAGACTTTTTTATTTATGCAGTCCGTTGGCATCTACGAAGCAAAAAGCAAGTTCTCTGCCTTGATCGAACTGGTCGAGCAGGGGGAGGAAGTGCGCATCACCCGCCATGGCAAAGAGGTGGTGCGCATGCTACCGGTGCGCCGCCGCCCAGTGATTTCTGACGAACAGATTGCGCGCGAACTGGGCCAGATGGACGTGTTGCATGCCAGCATTCAACCCGCTGGGTCAACAACAGTGGATGGCTTGCGCCGTGCAGGGCGGAGCACTGCATGACCGCTTTCGTGCTTGATGCCTCGGTCACTGCCGCCTGGTTGTTGCCGGACGCGGCCAGCGAACACACCCGCCGCCTGTACGCCCTGATCCGCCGCGATGAGGTCGAGCCGCAGGCGCCCAACCTCTGGCACTGGGAGTGCCACAACATACTGGCCACCGGTGTGAACAGCGGGCGCATTCCAGCCGCTTCCGTCGAAGGCCTGTGGGGCGTGCTCGAAGCCATTCGTCACCGCGTCGAATTGCACGAACTGGCCCCTGCCCAGCACAAGGCCGTGCTCGATGTGGCGTTGGAAACCGGCCTGCCCACCTTTGATGCTGCGTACCTGTGGCTGGCGCGCTCGCTGCGCCTGCCTTTGGCCACCTTTGATTCTCACCAGATCGCTGCCGCCCAGCGCAGCGGCGTCCCGCTCCTTGATCTCTCCAGCCTCTGACGGA
Source organism: Acidovorax sp. K2F (assembly GCF_025246485.1). NCBI lineage: Bacteria > Pseudomonadati > Pseudomonadota > Betaproteobacteria > Burkholderiales > Comamonadaceae > Acidovorax > Acidovorax sp. K2F. The sequence goes on along the minus strand of NZ_JAOBSQ010000035.1, from coordinate 74,054 downwards.
CCACCACCATGCAACACCAGAAAATCCTCATCCTCGATTTCGGCTCGCAAGTCACCCAGCTCATCGCCCGCCGCGTGCGTGAGGCCCATGTGTACTGCGAGGTGCACCCCTGCGACGTGACCGACGAGTGGATCCGCGACTACGCCAAGGACGGCTCGCTCAAGGGCGTGATCCTGTCGGGCAGCCACGCCAGCGTGTACGAGGTGGACGACAAGGCGCCGGATGCGGTGTTTGAACTCGGCATCCCCGTGCTGGGCATCTGCTACGGCATGCAGACCATGGCCCAGCAGCTGGGCGGTAAGGTCGAGGGTTCCAACACCCGCGAATTTGGCTACGCCGAAGTGCGCGCCCATGGCCACACCGAACTCCTCAAGGGCATTGAGGACTTCGCCACGGACGAAGGCCATGGCATGCTCAAGGTGTGGATGAGCCATGGCGACAAGGTCACCGCCTTGCCCCCGGGCTTCAAGGTGATGTGCTCCACACCCTCGTGCCCCATCGCTGGCATGGCCGACGAAAGCCGCCACTACTACGCCGTGCAGTTCCACCCTGAAGTCACACACACCGTGCAGGGCCGCGCCTTGCTGGAGCGTTTTGTGCTGGGCATCTGCAGCACCCGTGCCGACTGGGTCATGGGCGACTACATCGAAGAGGCTGTGCAAAAGATTCGCGAGCAGGTGGGCGATGAGGAGGTGATCCTCGGCCTGTCGGGCGGCGTGGATTCGTCCGTGGCTGCCGCGCTGATCCACCGCGCCATTGGTGACCAGCTCACCTGCGTGTTTGTGGACCACGGCCTGCTGCGCCTGAACGAAGGCGACATGGTCATGGACATGTTCGAGGGCAAGCTGCACGCCAAGGTCATCCGCGTGGACGCCAGCGACCTGTTCCTGGGCAAGCTGGCCGGGGTGGGCGAGCCCGAGCAAAAGCGCAAGATCATCGGCGGCCTGTTTGTGGACGTGTTCAAGGCCGAGGCCGCCAAGCTCAAGGCAGGCACCGGTGGCCACAAGGGTGCCACCTTCCTGGCCCAGGGCACGATCTACCCCGACGTGATCGAATCCGGCGGCGCCAAGAGCAAGAAGGCCGTCACCATCAAGAGCCACCACAACGTGGGCGGCCTGCCCGAGCAGTTGGGCCTGAAGCTGCTGGAACCCCTGCGCGATTTGTTCAAGGACGAAGTGCGCGAACTGGGCGTAGCCCTGGGCCTGCCGCCCGACATGGTCTATCGCCACCCCTTCCCCGGCCCCGGCCTGGGCGTGCGCATCCTGGGCGAGGTGAAGAAGGAATACGCTGACCTGCTGCGCCGTGCCGACGCGATCTTTATCGAAGAGCTGCGTAACTTCAAGGACGAAGCTACAGGAAAGACCTGGTACGACCTCACCAGCCAGGCCTTCACTGTGTTCCTGCCCGTCAAGAGCGTGGGCGTGATGGGCGACGGCCGCACCTATGACTACGTTGTGGCACTGCGCGCCGTGCAGACCAGCGACTTCATGACCGCCGACTGGGCCGAACTGCCCTACGCGCTGCTCAAGAAGGTGTCAGGCCGCATCATCAACGAAGTGCGTGGCATCAACCGCGTGACGTACGACGTGAGCAGCAAGCCACCAGCGACGATTGAGTGGGAGTGAGTGGGGGGTAAATCAAAATACTGGTTATTTAAACAGTATTGGCGCACAATGCGACGGATCTTCCGGAGCTTTGTGCGCCATGTCCCAGCTTCACGATCTCTACTATTTTCTTTCCCCTACGCCGCTTGCCGCCGAGATGGCCAAGAGGTTACTGCAGCGCCTCCAAGGACCCTGTGGGGCGGGCAGAGGCGAGCCCATGCCCTTGGATCGGCTGCACATCACGCTCCATTACCTGGGGCGCTTCCTGAACAGCATCCCCCGAGAGGTAATCGACTTGGCGCTGGCGGCGGGTAGCGCCATGGACTACGAACCGTTTGGGGTCCGCCTCGACGTGCTGCAGTCCCGGGGCGGCTTTGAAAAGGGGACTTTCGGCACCGTCGAGCTTGCGCCACAAGCGGGCGCTGCGCGTGAATTGCGAGGATTTCAACATGCGCTTGGCAACACGATGCGCCGCCTGGGGTTTGCAGAAACTCAGATCCGCAGCCATTTCCACCCGCACATGACTTTGCACTACAAGCACGCACGCATTGACCCAATGGTGGTTGCTCCCGTGGCGTGGACCGTGACGCAGTTTGCCTTGGTAGACAGCCTCTACGGCCTGAGCAGGCATGATGTGCTCGCGCACTGGACCTTGAAGGCACGGCAACAGGTCTTTCTTGACTGGTGATGTTGGGAAGCAAGCGGATACCAATGCGTACTCGCTGTGCTGCGTCGTGGTGCGGAAGCTTCCGCGGCTACCATCCTCTGAGGTCATTGGCTCTCTCATTTCTTCATGACGACACTTCACGATTTCTGGCCCGGTTGTGGTTTCCAAACGCTGGATCGCGATGCCCGTGGCCGGCGGCCCCCCACCGACGGATACCTGCGTTGCCTGCTGGCCCGACCAGAGCTGGCGCTGGTGCCGGAGTCGTGCGCTGCAGAGATCGCACTGCATGAATCGCTCAAGGTGTCACCCGCGCGGGCGGTCACCTCTGCGGAGCTGGCTGCATTGCAGGACGAAGACGCGCGCGAGAACTACACCGTGTTCCTGCGCTTCCGCGATGGCCTGCTGGCCGCCGGCACGTTGGAGGCGTATTACCTGCAACTCATGCGCAGCGGGGCGGTGAACGTGCCTGCCGTGTTCATCGATGCCGTGGTGCAGGCCCTGCTGCGCAAAGTGCTGGACAACTGCAACGACGCCTTCGAAGCCCGCGCCGCCGAGATGCTGTTTCGCTCGCAGCGCATCACCTTGCAAGACGGGCAAATGCTGGCAGGCGACCGGGCGACGCTCGACATGCTCAACGAGACCGCGGGCCTGGGCGAGGTGGGCCGCTTGCTGCTGCAAAGCGGTGCACTGCAGCCCACGGCGCAGGTCAAGGTGCTGTCGGCCGACAATGCGGCGCAATATTGGCAGGAGAGCGACCGCCACCACTTTCTGCTCGACCTGACCCATGAGCTGACGCAGGACCTGAGCCATGGCCTGACCTTCAAGATGACCCGCGCCCGTTCTGGCCTGAAGGCGCTGGCGCGGGTGCTGGAGCGCTGGGTCGGCCACTTGCTGGGCGTGCAAGTGCGGATCGAGCCTGTGCACCAGGTCACCGACAGCGCGTGGCTCTGGCATGTGGGGCTGGATGCGGAGTCCACCGCCATCCTTAACGACCTGTACCAGGATCGGCCGGTGGATGGCGAGCGCATGGCGCGGCTGGTGAGCCTGTTCACGCTGACCTTTGCCAACCCGGCCGAGATGCGTGCCGATGTGGCGGGGAAGCCGGTGTACCTGGGGCTGGCGACCAACGCCGAGGGCGTGGTGCGCATCAAGCCGCAGAACCTGTTGCTCAATCTGCCGCTGGCATCGGTATCTTGAGTGCTATTAAATTAATAGCTGCTGGCGCTTGATGAATAAGCGCTAGCAGCCAATTTTATTCAAATTTCTCCAGGTTGGATGATGGCCCGATGCTGGTCCCTCATCCAATGGTCATCAGGCTCGCGTTGCCGCCAGCTGCGGCTGTGTTCACGCTCAGCGCGCGCTCGATCAGCAGGCGCTCCAGCGGGATGTCCGTTGCACTGGGCTGCAGTGCCGTCACGCCCACGATAGGCCCCGCGCGGCGGGCGAGGGCGGTGCACACGGCCTGCAGCGATGAGGTGTCGCCATGGTGCAGCACAGCGTCCAGCGCCTGTGTGCTGTCGCTCAGTGTGTTGTCCTGCAGCAGGATCTGCGCTTGCACCAGCGTGGGCAACTGCGTGCGCAGATGGGTCTGGGCCGTGGGCCACAAGGCGGTGCCGCCGCTGGCAAGCACGGCAGCCGTCTGCACCAGCAGGTCGTCCGTGCTGTGCGCCAGGCACAGCACGCGGGCGCGGGGTGCCAACGTATAGACATTACGTTCCCCCGTGGGGCCGGGCAGGGTGCGGGCGGTGCCGCTGTGGGTTTGGTGGGCAAAGCTCTGGCAGGTGGCGGCCAGCGTGGCGTTGCCTTGTTGCTGCGCCCATTGCTCCAGCGTGGCGAGGGGTGCCAGCAGGCGCTCGCGCAGATCGGCGTCGGGTGGGCTGGTGCGGTCGGCCTCGGCAAAAGTTCGGGCAAGCGCGTCGGCCGGGCGCTGTGACAGAAGGCGCAGCAGGTACAGCGGCCCGCCTGCCTTGGGCCCCGTGCCCGACAGGCCCTCGCCGCCAAAGGGCTGCACGCCCACCACGGCGCCGACCATGTTGCGGTTGACGTACACGTTGCCGGCGTGGGCGCGGTTGACCACGCGGGCAATGGTTTCGTCGATGCGGGTGTGCACGCCCTGGGTCAGGCCGTAGCCGGTGGCGTTGATCTGGTCGAGCAACTGGTCCAGGTCGTTGCGGGCGTAGCGCACCAGGTGCAGCACAGGACCGAAGACTTCGCGTTGCAGCTCGCCGATGTGGTTCAGTTCGATCAGGGTGGGCGGTACAAAAGTGCCCTGTGCGCTGACTGCAGCAACATGATTCGGGTGCTGAAACACGCGGTGGCCCTGGGCCTTGAATTTCTCGATGTGCTGGGCGATGCCTGCCTGTGCCTCGGCATCAATGACGGGGCCCACGTCCACACGCAACTCGGCGGGGTTGCCCAAGCGCAGTTCGCCCATGGCACCTTGCAGCATCTCCACCACGCGGTCCGCAGCTTCTTCCTGCACGCACAGCACGCGCAGGGCGGAGCAGCGCTGGCCTGCGCTGTCAAAGGCCGACGACACGGCGTCGCCCACCACCTGTTCTACCAATGCGGACGAGTCCACGATCATCGCGTTCTGCCCGCCGGTTTCTGCAATCAGCGGGATGGGGCGGCCTGCGGTATCCAAGCGCCCGGCCACGGTGCGCTGCAGGATGCGTGCCACTTCGGTGGAGCCGGTGAACATCACGCCCATCACGCGGGCGTCGCCAATCAGGCGGGCACCTACCGTCTCGCCCTGGCCGGGCAGCAGTTGCACGGCGGCGCGGGGCACACCGGCCTGCCACAGCAGGCGCACGGCCTCGGCGGCGATCAGCGGGGTTTGTTCGGCGGGCTTGGCCAGCACCGGGTTGCCTGCGGCCAATGCGGCGGCGACTTGCCCCATGAAGATGGCGAGCGGGAAGTTCCAGGGGCTGATGCAGGCCACGGGGCCGAGCGGGATGTGGGTGGCGTTGTCGAAGTTGCTTTGCACCTGGGCTGCGTAGTAGCGCAAAAAGTCCACGGCCTCGCGCACTTCAGCCACAGCGTTGCTAGCGCTCTTGCCCGCTTCGCGCATCAGCAGGCCCAGCAGGGGCTGCATGCGGGCCTCCAGCAGGTCGGCGGTGCGCAGCAGGGCGGCAGCGCGCTCGGCGGGCGGCGTGGCGGCCCAGGGGGCTGCGGCGGCCTGCGCGTGGGCCAGGGCCTGGTCTACGTCGGCGGTGGTGGCCTCTTGCACCCGGCCCACCACATCGCTATGGTCAGCAGGATTGCGCACGTGCTGGGTGGTGCCTACGGGCAAGTCAGTAGCCAGCAGGGGCGCTGCCGTCCAGGCGTGGCTTGCCGTGGCTTGCAGGGTGGTGGCCAGCACGGTCAGCGTGTTTTCGTTCGACAAATCCAGCCCGCGCGAGTTGGTGCGGTGCGCGCCATACAGGCCCTGGGGCGTGGCAATGCGGGGGTGGGGCAAGCCCGCAGTGCCTTCTGCCGCAGCTTGCTGGTCTACGACCTGCACGGGGCTGCGTACCAACTCATTCAGTGCAATCGTTTCGTCAGCAATGCGGTTCACAAACGAGGTGTTGGCGCCGTTTTCCAGCAGGCGGCGAACCAGGTAGGCCAGCAGGGTTTCGTGCGTGCCCACGGGGGCGTAGATGCGGCAGGGGCGGCCGAGTTTGCCCGCAGTGATGGCACCCACCACCTGCTCATACAGCGGCTCGCCCATGCCGTGCAGGCACTGGAATTCGTATTGGCCTGCGTAGTAGTTGCTGCCTGCCAGTTGGTAGATGGTGGCCACCGTCTCGGCGTTGTGCGTGGCGAACTGGGGGTACACGGCCTCGGGCGCGGCCAGCAGCTTCTTGGCGCAGGCGATGTACGAAATGTCGGTGTGTACCTTGCGGGTGTAGACGGGGTAGTCCTCCAGGCCATCGACCTGGGCGCGCTTGATTTCGCTGTCCCAGTACGCGCCCTTGACCAGGCGCACCATCAGGCGGCGCTGGGTGCGTCGGGCCAGGTCCACGACATAGTCGATGACGAACGGGCAGCGCTTTTGGTAGGCCTGGATCACAAAACCAATGCCGTTCCAGCCCGCCAGGGTGGGCTCGTGGCACAGGCGCTCCAGCAGGTCCAGCGACAGCTCCAGGCGGTCGGTTTCTTCGGCGTCGATGTTCAGGCCAATGTCGTACTGCTTGGCCAGCGCGGTCAGGCGCAACACCAGCGGGTACAGCTCGTCCATCACCCGGCCAAACTGCGCGCGGCTGTAGCGCGGGTGCAGCGCCGAGAGCTTGATGGAGATGCCGGGGCCTTCGTAGATGCCGCGCCCGGCAGAGGCCTTGCCAATCGCGTGGATGGCCTGCTCGTAAGAGGCGTAGTAGTGCTTGGCGTCTTCGCTGGTCAGTGCGGCTTCGCCCAGCATGTCGTACGAATAGCGAAAGCCCTCGGCTTCCATCGTGCGGGCGTTGCGCAGGGCTCCGTCAATGGTTTCGCCGGTCACAAACTGCTCGCCCATCATGCGCATGGCCATGTCCACGCCTTTGCGGATCAGCGGCTCGCCGCCCTTGCCGATCAGGCGGCTGAGCGAGTTGCCCAGGCTGCCCTCGCTGTGCGTGGCCACCAGCTTGCCGGTGATGAGCAGGCCCCAGGTGGCAGCGTTGACGAAGAGCGAGGGGCTCTTGCCCAGGTGGGCATCCCACTGGCCGTGGCTGATCTTGTCACGGATCAGCGCGTCGCGTGTGGCCTTGTCGGGGATGCGCAGCAGCGCCTCGGCCAGGCACATCAGGGCCACGCCTTCTTGTGACGACAGCGAAAACTCCTGCAGCAGCCCCTGCACGATGCCTGCACGCCCGGCGCTGGCCTTGCGTTCGCGCAGCGCCTTGGCAATGCGAAGTGCCAGTTGCTCAGCCGCTGCGGCTTGATCGGCAGGAAGTCGGGCCTGGGCCAACAGCGGGGCCAGGGCTTCGGGCTCGGGGCGGCGGGTGGCGGCGGTGACGGCGGCGCGCAGCGGGTTGTTCAGCGGCGTGCGGGGCGCGAAGTCTGCAAACGGGGCGGAGGGCTGCGTCATGGCGGAGTCTTTCAGGGGTTTGGCGGGACCCAACACGGGGGAAAGTGTTGGTGGGGCGCGTTATTGGCGATGATCCTTGGGTTGGTGGTGAATAAATGGTCGAAAATTGGCTTCTACACCGAATTAATCGCTAATCAAGATGCAAGCAGAACCCGATCTCGACCGGATTGACCGCAAGATACTGTCAATCCTGCAGGAGGACGGCCGCATTGCCAACCTCAAGCTGGCCGAGGCGGTGGCCCTGTCGCCCACGGCCGTGCTGGCGCGGGTGCAGCGCCTCACGCGCGATGGCTTCATCCTGGGCTACGAGGCGCGCCTGAACCCCCTGAAGCTGGGCGCGGGCATGCTGGTGTTCGTGGAGGTGCTGCTGGACCGCACCACGCCCAACGTGTTCGACCAGTTCAAGGCCGCCGTGCAGGTGCACCCCGAGATCATGGAGTGCCACATGGTGGCGGGCGGGTTTGATTACCTGCTCAAGACGCGATCGGCCGACATGAATGCCTATCGCGTGTTTGCGGGCAACGTGCTGTGGCAGCTGCCCGGCGTGCGCGAGACGCGGACCTATGCGGTGATGGAAGAGGTCAAGCACACCAACCACCTGTACCTGCGCTGACTCCACACCATGCGCGTACACCTACCGGATTGGCGGTGCTGGCAGAAGCCCGCATAATTCTCTGCAGATCTGCTTGCATGAGGAGCTACACCATGACGACCGCTTTCCCCTATGCCGCCGCAGCCCTGGTGGCTGCCCTGTTCAGCCAGACGGCCGCTGCATCCTGCTACGTCGTCTATGGCCCTGACAAGGACATCGTGTACCGCGCCCCGGTGCCGCCGGTGGACATGTCACGGCAGATCCACGAAACCCTGCCCCTGGTGGCCCCGGGCTCGACCCTCGTGTTTTCGCCCGACAACTTTGGCTGTGAACTCACCATCAACAAGCTGCCACTCACGGCCGTGTCCGCGCCCGGGGGCATGCGGCCTGCGCGTGCTGACCGGGGCTGAAACGGACAGTTCGCAGGGGTGCGGCCAGTGGGCGTGCCGCGCCTGAGACAATCGGGGGATGAGCGAACCGAAAGAACTATCCCCCTCGTTTGAACCCACCGAGCAGAATTCCCAAAGCGACCTGCCAGAAGGCTGGCTGCACGTGCAGTCCATGGACCTGGACGCCCAGGGCGTTGCCCGCAAGCCCGACGGCAAGGTGGTCTTTATCGATGGTGCCTTGCCATTCGAGCTGGTCACCGCAAACACCCACCGCAAGAAGAACAACTGGGAGCAGGCCAGCCTGGTAGCGATCCACCGCGAGTCGTCCCAGCGCGTGCGGCCGGATTGCCCCCACTTTGGCCTGCACGCAGGCGCCTGTGGCGGCTGCAAGATGCAGCACTTGCACGTGGGCGCCCAGGTGGCCGTCAAGCAGCGGGTGCTGGAAGACAACCTCTGGCACCTGGGCAAGGTCAAGGCCGAGACCATGCTGCGTCCCGTCGAAGGGCCCGCCTGGGGCTACCGTTACCGCGCCCGCCTGGCGGTGCGCCACGTGATCAAGAAGGGCCAGGTCCTGGTGGGCTTTCATGAGCGCAAGAGCCGCTACATCGCTGATATGCAGACCTGCAAGATATTGCCCCCGCACGTCGATGCCATGCTGATGCCCCTGCGCGCACTGATTGCCAGCCTGGATGCCCGCGACACCTGCCCACAGATCGAACTGGCCTGCGGCGACACCGTGACCGCGCTGGTGCTGCGCCACCTGGAGCCGCTGAGCACCGGTGACATCACCAGGCTGCGCGCCTTTGCGGCGGAGCACCATGTGCAATGGTGGCTGCAGCCCAAGGGCCCGGACACGGTGAAGCTGCTGGACGAGGGCGGCGAGCAGCTGTCGTACGCACTGCCGGACTTCGGCATCACCATGCCTTTCAAGCCCACGGATTTCACCCAGGTGAACCCGCACATCAACCGCGTGCTGGTGAGCCGCGCGCTGCGCCTGCTGGACGTGCAACCGCACGAACGCGTGATCGACTGGTTCTGTGGCCTGGGCAACTTCACGCTGCCGCTGGCCACGCAGGCGCGCGAGGTGCTGGGCATTGAAGGCAGTGAGGCCTTGGTGGCCCGCTCGCGCGAAAACTATGCACTAAACCAGGCCCAGGCGCCGGACCATAAAGCGCTGGCAGCTACGGATTTTGTAGCGCGCAACCTGTTCGAGATGACGCCCGAGATGCTGGTGGCCGACGGCGCTGCCGACAAGTGGCTGGTGGACCCACCACGCGAAGGGGCGTTTGCGCTGGCCAAGGCGCTGGCGGACATTGAACAGGCCCGCATTGGCGCCGAGGGCGCTGGCCCCTTGCCTGCAGGGGCCGAAGGCTGGACGCCCCCGAAGCGCATTGTGTACGTGAGCTGCAACCCAGCCACCTTGGCGCGCGATGCCGGGCTGCTGGTGCATCTGGCCGGCTACCGGTGCACGGCGGCGGGCATGATCAACATGTTCCCGCACACGGCCCATGTGGAGAGCATGGCGGTGTTCGAGCGGGTCTGAGTCCGGTTGCCAGAAAGAGGCCTCAGGAAGGGGAGAGCGCAGCCCTCCGTCCCGTGGCCTTGCCTCCCCCGCGCGATATCAGCTGCGGTTGCGACTGGCTGCGGGGTCGCGGGGTTCGGTTTCGATGTCGGGTGCGCGTTCGCTGCGTTCGGGCTTTTCCACCTTGCCCAGCACCGAGGGCGTGCCCTCGATCTTGTTCTCACGCATGTAGGCGTCCATGTCCTTCCAGCCTGCAAACACCGAGGCCTTGGAGGCCTTGGGGTTGAGGGTGTAGCAGTCTTCCAGCCCCCGCAGTGCGTGTCGGCAGGCACCGCCGATGGCCTTGGCCTCGGCATCGCGTTGGGCCACGCGCGGGTCGGGGCCCAGGCCCGGGATCTTGTCGCAGCCTGCAAGCAGCAACAGGCCCGCCAGAACCATCAGGCGCAATGCGGTGGAAGGGCTTTGTGGATACATGTACTTGCATTATCGGCACACTGGCCGCGCTATTGAGGCTTGATCCTGGGTGGCGACCCACAAAAAAGGCTCCCGAGGGAGCCTTTTGATGGAGGTCAAGGGACTGGCAGGGCTCAGTCGCGCTCGCCGCCCATGATGCCCAGCAGGGCCAGCAGGCTCTGGAACACGTTGAAGATGTCCAGGTACAGGGCCAGCGTGGCGCTGATGTAGTTGGTTTCGCCGCCGTCCAGGATCTGCTTCAGGTCATACAGCATGTAGGCGCTGAAGATGCCGATGGCCAGCATCGAGATCACCATCATGCCCACGCCAGAGCCGACGAACACGTTGATGATGCCGCCGACCATGAGCACTAGCGCGCCCACCATCAGCCACTTGCCCATGCCCGAGAGGTCGCGCTTGATGACGCTGGCCAGGCTGGCCATCACGAAGAACACTCCGGCCGTGCCGGCAAAGGCCGTCATGATGAGGTCGGTGCCGTTCTTGAAGCCCAGCACCATGCCGATCATGCGCGACAGCATCAGGCCCATGAAGAACGTGAAGGCCAGCAGCACCGGCACGCCTGCGGCCGAGCGCTTGGTCTTTTCGATGGCGAACATGAAGCCGAACGCGCCGCCCAGGAACACGATCAGGCCCAGGCCGCCGGTCAGCGAGCGGGTGATGCCGGTGGACACGCCGATCCAGGCGCCCAGCACAGTGGGGATCATGCTCAGGGCCAGCAGCCAGTACGTATTGCGAAGCACCTTGTGGCGCTCTTCCTGCGAGATGCCATAGCCCGCAGAGTGGCCCAGGGTGGTGACTTGGTCATTCATCTTGTGTCTCTCCTTGTTGGCCTGCACGACGCAGACATCACAAATTCTAGGTGGTGATGCTTTTTTGCTTTGCAATGACCGCACCCGGTCACCTACTTTTGGTAAGGATACTTTCACCCTGGCTGGGGGCAACGGCGCCGGGGATGCCGGTATGCTCGGTTCTCTTTGCGTGCCGGGGCGGCCTGTGCGGCCCGGTTTCCTCTCCCACTTTCGGATCCTTTCATGAAAACCAAGCACGAACTCGAACTGGCCGACGTCAAGGCCGTGGCCGCTGCCGCCGAAGCCGAGGCCCTCAAGAACAACTGGGCCGTGACCATCGCCATCGTGGACGATGGCGGCCACCTGCTGTGGCTGCAGCGTCTGGACGGTGCAGCAGCAGTGTCATCGCACATCGCCCCTTCCAAGGCCCGTACGGCCGCTCTGGGCCGCCGCGAAAGCAAGGTCTACGAGGACGTGATCAACGGCGGCCGTACCTCGTTCCTGAGCGCGCCCACCATTGACGGCCTGCTCGAAGGCGGCGTGCCGATCATGAAGGACGGCCAGTGCCTGGGTGCCGTGGGCGTGAGCGGCGTGAAGTCCACCGAAGATGCACAGATCGCCCGCGCGGGCATTGCAGCCCTGGGCCTCTGATTCTGGGGCTCCCGGCAGGGAGTGTGGTTGCTATTATTTTGATAGCTTCGAGCGCATGTTCCACTAGCGCATGGGGCTGAAATCGCTTCAAAACCCTCTGGGAGCATGAAAAAACCGGCCTGTGGGCCGGTTTTTTGTTGGCAGGGTCGGGGGGGCGGCAAAAAAAAGCCTGGCTACGCGGGAGCAAACCCGTTGGCTGGCAAAAACGACCCTTGCGAGCTTGTTGCAAGCCCGGGAGTCGCCCCACGATGAAACTATTTGGTCAGGATGAGCTTGCCCAGCTTGGTGGCCTGCAGGCGGTACACCGAGCCGTTGTGGTTGATGGCGACGGTCTTGTGCCCTTGCAGCAGCACGCTGCTGTCCAGTGCAGCAGTGGCGCAATGCGCACCGGACGACGGGGCCTCGCCAGATGCCGAGGCGTCTGCGGAGTCAGCCGGCACGGCGCGGCGGAGCGGGGCGGAGGTCAGGGAGGCTTGCATGGAGTTTTCCTGGGTCATTGCAGTGCGTTTTGTTAATGATAACGATTCGCAATTACAAGTCAAGCGAACGGTGTGTTTCTTTTTGTTCTTGGTTCCGCCCCGCATCAGGTGCAAGGGCGAGGCGTTGAGTAGCGCTCTGGGCGCGGGACAAGGGTTCGTGCGCCCTGGGCGCAGTGCAGGGGGCTGCGAGCCCGCCGCACGGGCCCTGCGTTCCCTGGCGCCCGCCAGCGCGCCCATGAAGGGTGGGCTGGCCAAGATGCGCAGGGACCGGGCCGGTGACTTTCGCCGTGTCTTTACTGGCCCTGCGGGTCGGTCACAAACCCGATCTTGCGCACGCCAGCGCGTTGCGCGGCCGCCATGGCCTGGGCCACGAATTCGTAGCGCACGTTCTTGTCGCCACGGATGTGGAGGTCTGGCTGGGGCTCCTTGGCGGCCTCGGCCTGCAGGCGGGGGAAGAGTTCTTCTTCCGACACCTGGGACTCGTTCCAGAAGAACTTGCCATCGGCCGACACCGACAGGCGCACGGTCTCGGGCTTGACGTTTTCGGGCTGGTTGGTGGCGCGGGGCAGGTCCACGTTCACCGCGTGTTTCATCACCGGCACGGTGATGATGAAGATGATGAGCAGCACCAGCATGACGTCCACCAGGGGCGTCATGTTGATCTCGTTCATCACGTCATCGGTGTCGTCTTGGGTTCCAAAGGCCATGGCTTAGCCGCCTTTCTTCATGGGCAGCACCTTGCCGGGCTCGCCAGCGTTCACGCGGGCGCCGGTCACAAAGTAGGCGTGCAGGTCATGGGCAAAGCTGTTCAGGCCATTCAGGATGGACTTGTTGCCGCGTACCAGCGCGTTGTAGCCCAGCACCGCCGGGATGGCCACGGCCAGGCCCAGGGCGGTCATGATCAGCGCCTCGCCGATGGGGCCGGCCACCTTGTCGATGGTGGACTGGCCCGAGGTGCCGATGGCCAGCAGGGCGTGGTAGATACCCCACACGGTGCCGAACAGGCCGATGAACGGGGCGGTGGAGCCCACCGACGCCAGGATGGCCAGGCCCGAGGACAGGCGGGCGGTGAACTCGTCGATGCAGTTGCGCAGGCAGCGGGTGACCCAGTCGCTCACGTCCAGGCTGTCGTGCAGGTGGGCCTTGGTGTTGCGGTGGTGGGCGGTGGCTTCGCGGCCTTCCAGCGCCAGGTGGCGGAAGGGGTTGGTCGGGTCGGCGCCCAGCTTGGTCAGGCCGGCGGCAAAGTCCTCGCTGTGCCAGAAGTCCTGGGCGGCGCGGGCGTGTTTCTTGAACTTGATGATGTCCAGTGCCTTGATGAGGATGACGATCCACGAGGCCAGCGACATGGCCAGCAGCAGGATGGCGACGGCGCGGGTGACAAAGTCACCCTGGATCCAGACGTTGGCGATGCCGAATTGCGATTCCATGAAAACTCCCTGAGCGGTGATTGGTTTATTCGAGAACAAAGTTGACGGGGACGAGGTTCCACATGGCCTCGGGCACGCCGTTGCGTTTGCCGGGCACAAAGCGCCAGCGCATCACGGCGTCCTGGGCCTGGCGGTCCAGCCGGTCAAAGCCGCTGGACTTGTTGACTTCGACCTTTTGCGGCACGCCATCGGTGCCGATGAGCACCCTGAGCACCACCTTGCCTTGCTCGCCCATGCGTTTGCTGATGGCGGGGTAGCTGGGCTTGGGGTTGTTGAGATAGGCCGCGTCGCTGGACGGCAGCTCGATCTTGGGTGGTGCGGGTGGTGCCGGGGGCGCAGGCGCGGGGGCCGGGGGCGCCACGGGGGCCTCGATGGGCGGTGCGGGCGGCTGGGGCGTGGTGATGCCGGTGGGGGCATTGGGCGCTGGCGTGGGGTCGGCAATGGCGACGGGCATCGGTGCCGGGCGCGGCGCGGCCTTGGGCGCTGGCTTGGGAGGGGGTGGTGGTGCCGGTGGCGGCGGGGTGACCTTGGGCGGGGCGGGCGGCGCGATGAATTCGCTGAGCAGTTCGGCCGGCACGATCACCTCGGCCGCCTTGCGCACCAGGCCGGACTGCAGGGCCCAGATGCCCGCCACATGCAGCGCCACCACGGAGCCGACGATCACGGCATTGCGGCTCACACCGGCAGGGGGGGCGAAACGATCAGGGTGAGACATAAAAAGAAAGGAAGGGCAGCGCCGCCCCTAGCATAGGGCGGACGTTGCCGGGTAAACCCGGATTATTTGCGAAAGATCCACCAGGCCGAACCTGCGACCAGGATCAGGCTGCCTGCGAGGGTAGAGAGGAGTTCCATGACTTGCTTTCCAGGATGGAGCTGGCAAGCTGGATCGTCTGCGGCGCCGCATCGTTGCGCAAGGCGGCTACCGGGTTCGAGACACTGCACTGCGCCACCACGTCGCGGGCGCAGCTTTCGCAGCATCCGCATTGGGTGGCCACGCCCAGTTCGAACTGGATCTCATCGAAGCTCATGCCGGCACGGGCATGGCGGGCAATCTCACGGTCCGAAACCCGGCGGCAAACACAGACGATCATGGCGGCAGGCAGTGTGGCTGGCTGTTGAAAGGATGATTGTGATTATAAATACGAATCTATCGCATTTGCAATAAATCATTCCTGCCGACAGGGGGAAGGTGATGCCTGCCTCTGGCGGTTACTGATACCCCGCTTTAGCCTGGGCCCGATGGGGCTCCGTCCTGCCCCTCCAGCAGCGCAGGTGTGGCCTCTGCCAGCGTGGCGCAGCCGGTCAGTGCCATGGCGACCTCCAGCTCGTCGCGCAGCAGGCGCAGCACATGGGCCACGCCCGCAGCACCTGCATTGGCCAGGCCCCACACGGCAGGGCGGCCCACCAGCACGGCGGAGGCGCCCTGCGCCATGGCCTTGAGCACATCGGTGCCGCGCCGGATGCCGCCGTCCACCAGCACCGGCACCTTGCCCTGCACAGCCTTCACCACACGGGGCAGCGCGGTGGCGGTGGCAGGGGCCGTGTCCAGCGTGCGCCCGCCATGGTTGGACACGATGAGGCCCGCCGCGCCCAGCGAAACGGCCTGGCGTGCGTCGGCGGGGTGCAGCACACCCTTGAGCAGCACCGGCAGCCGGGTGATGGACTGCAGCCACGCGATGTCGTCCCACGTGGGCGCATGGTGGAGCAGGCCGTCGAACAGGGCGCTCTGGCCGGGGCCCAATGCGGAAGGGGCGGGTGCCTGCAGGCCTGCCAGGTTGACGGGGCCCACGCCGGGCGGAAGCCGAAAGCCCGCACGCCGTTCGCGGTCGCGCACGCCGCTGGTGGGGGCATCCACCGTGAGCACCAGGGCCTCGTAGCCGGCCGCTTCGGCACGCTGCACCAGTGCCTGGGTGAAGCCACGGTCGGGTTGCAGGTAGAGCTGAAACCACAGCGGGCCGCGCCCTAGGTCGGGCAGGACGGCCTGGGCCACGCTCTCCAGCGACACGCTGGCCTGGGTGCTGAGCACCACGCCCGCGCCCAGCGCCGCTGCGGCATAGGCCATGGCCAGTTCGCCGTCGGGGTGCGCCAGGCGCTGGAAGGCCACGGGTGCGAGCAGGATGGGGTGCGCCAGCGTGCGGCCCAGCAGGGGCACACGGGTGTGCCCACCCGCCAGCGGCCGCAGCACGCGGGGCCACAGGGGCAGGGCGTCCCAGGCGCTGCGGTTGGCGTGCAGACTGATCTCGTCGGCCGCGCCGCCACTGAAGTACGCCCAGGCGTTGTCGTCCAGCTGCGTGCGCGCGTGTTGCTCGTGGTCGGCCAGGGTGACCAGGCCCGGGGGGATGGTGTGGCGTGCAGGAAATTGGGTCATACAAACAAAAATAGCACCAAGCGCTAGTGGATCATGCGCTGGGTGCTATCAAAATAATAGTTCTTGCGGGGTGTCTCATACCCTCGGTCGCAGCCGTGGGGTAGGGGCCTGCGGTTCACACATCGGCCCACATGCGCAGCAGGTTGTGGTACGTGCCCGACAGCGCGATGGCCGACGGGTCGGTGTCGCCGTGTGTCTGGCGCAGCTTGAGCAGGGCCATGTCCATGTCGAACAGCAACTGGCGCTGCTCCAGCCCGCGCACCATGCTCTCCACCCAGAAGAAGCTGCTCACGCGGTGCCCGCGCGTGACCGGCGCGACCTGGTGCACGGTGCTGCTGGGGTACAGAATCATGTCGCCCGCAGGCAGCTTGATGCGCTTCTCGCCCAGGGCTTCGTCAATCACCAGCTCGCCGCCGTCGTAGTCCTCGGGCGGGGTGAGGAACAGCGTGCACGACAGGTCGCTGCGCACCCAGCAGCTGTCGGCGCGGGAGTGCATGACGGCGCTGTCCACATGGTTGCCATAGTAGTTGGCGCCATCACCATATTTGTTGAACAGCGGGTTGTAGATGCGGCGCGGCAGCGCGGCCGAAAAGAAGAGGGCGTTGCGATTCAACGCGGCCTTGACCAGGCTCTGGAGCTGGGCGGACAGCTCGCTGGCTTGCGCGAGCTGCAGGTTGTTTTTCTGGTGCACCGCCTGGCCGCCCGCGCTGCGGGCGCCGTCCACCCAGGGGGCGTCGGCCGCCCAGAGCTTTTGCCGGAAGAACGCGACCTCGTCGGCGGTGAGAACGTCTTGGATGTGCAGGAACATGGAGCCATTGTGAACCGGCCCCGGGCAGTGCCGGGGCCGGTTCTTCGAGGGACTTCAGAGGTGCGTCAGAAGCGTGTCTTCAGCGTCAGCTGCACAGCGCGCGGGGCGCCGGGCGTGTAGAAGCCGCGGTACAGGCCTTCGGCATACGTGCGGTCGAACAGGTTGCTCACGTTCAGCTTCAGCGAGGTCTTGTCGTCAAACGCGTACTCGGCCATGGCGTCCACCACGGCAAAGCCGCTGGCGTACACGGCGCGCGAGCCCTCGGGGTTCTGCTTGGCGCGGTATGTCAGGCCAGCACCCACACGCAGCTTGGAGGTGACAGCGTAGGTGCTCCACACGCTGCCGCTGTGCTTGGGCGTGAGGCCGGGTCGGTCACCCTGCACCTGCGCGCCGCCGCCGTTGGCGGCCAGCACCACGTTGCTCTTGTCGATCTTCGCCGACGGGATCCAGGTGTGGTTGAAGAACAGCTCCCACTTCGGCGTCAGGCGGCCCGCCAGGTTGAACTCCATGCCGGTGGCGTGGCGCTTGCCCGAGAGCAGTTCTTGCGCGGCAGCGGTGTCGGGGTCGGTGTTGCGCTCGTTGTACTTCTGGCTGTAGAAGGCGGCCACACCCAGCAGGGCGCGGCGCTCGAACAGCTCGAACTTGCCGCCGACTTCGATGTTGCGACTCTTTTCTGGATCGGTATTGGCGGTGCGCGCCGTGGTGGTGCCGGGGTTGCCAAACTGGTAGGTGTCGCCCGAGGTGTTGTACGAAGTGCCGTACGACAGGTAGTACGAGGTCAGCTCGTCAGGCTGGAAGATCATGCCCACGCGTGGGCTGAACAGGCTGTCGGAGCGCGAGTTGCTCAGGCTGCCTGCGGCGTTGTGGTACGCGGCGCGGAAGTTGTCGTAGCGCAGGCCGCCGACCAGCTTGAGCGTGTCGCTCAGCGAGACCGTGTCTTGGAAGTACAGGCCCAGGTTGCGCGATGTGAACGTGTTCCACTGCACCGGCGCACGGCCGTCGGCCACCCACGCGCCGTCGTTGGGCGTGCCCACCGTGGTGGTGGGGCGGGTGGTGGTGTTGGCGTAGTTCTGGTTGCGCTTGGCGTCGTCGTCGTAGTAGTCCACACCGGTCAGCACCGCGTGCTTCTTGCCACCCCAGTTGTAGGTGTTGCTGTAGTCGCTTTGCACCTGCAGCACATTGCTCTCGCCCACGCGGCCCTTGGAGCCACGGGTCAGCACGGTGTTGCTGTTGATCTGGTCCAGCGTGATGGCGCTGTTCTGGAAGCCGATGGTGCTGGCCAGCAGGTCGCGCTCGTACTTGCCGTAGCGCAGGCGGGTGGTCAGCTCGCCGCTGTCGTCAAAGCGGTGGATGTGGCCCAGCGTGACGTACTGCGATGTGGTGTCGTTGTGGTCGCTGGCCAGGCCGTAGTACTTGCCGGCTTCCAGCGGCATGTTGATCTTGCCGTCGGCCGAGAGGCGCCAGGGGTGGTTGTAGAGCGGGCGGCCCTTGGATTCGAGGTAGTACAGCCCGACGGAGAACTCATCGCGCGTGCCGATGCCCCAGGCAAACGTGGGTGCAATGCCGCGTTTGTCCTGCTTGGCACCGTAGTTGTCGTACTCCTGCACCATGGCGTTCAGGCGGAAGGCCGAGTTCTCGCCCGTCACCCAGTTGAAGTCGCCGGTGGCGCGGTGGTACTTGCCGGTGCCCAGTGTGTAGCCGGCTTCGTGCTGGTCGATCAGCAGCGGGTACTTGTTGACCTGGTTGACCACGCCGCCGGTCGAGCCCTTGCCGAACAGCATGGAGGCCGAGCCCTTGAGCACTTCGATGCGGTCGTTGTTGAAGGTGTCGCGCTCGATCAGCGGGGCGTCCTTCATGCCGTCCACGTAGATGTCGCCCGCCAGGCCCAGCGAGAAGCCGCGCAGGCGCACGTCTTCTTCACCGGTTTCGCCGGACTGGAAGGTCACGCCCGCCGTGGTGCGCAGCACTTCGCGGAAGTCGTCCTGGTTGCGGTCGTTCATCAGCTTTTCGGTGAACACCGTCACGGACTGGGGGATGTCCTTGATGTCCTGCTTGCCCTTGCCCACGGTGGTCTTCTTGATGAGCAGGGTGTCTTTGCCCTGGACTTCTGCGGCTTCCTTCACCGTCACGGTGGACAGGGTGGTCTCGGACGTGCCGGTCTGCGCCATGGCGCCCATCGAGGCGGCCAGCATCAGCGCGCCCAGTGGCAGCAAGGCCCTGTCGGATTGCGAAGCCTGGGGCGACAGGGTGGCGGGAGAAGCAACGAATGCGGGAGAAGAACGCAGCATGCCGCTGCGGCGCTGGGCGCGAGATTTAGCCAAGAGGGCCTCCGTCAATAGGGGTGTGCAGGTGGCGCGCAGGGGCACCAAGAGCAGGCGAGAGGCAGTGGCTAGATCAACATGGCTGTGCGTCGTCGTGCAGCTTTATGTTACATCAAATGCGGGTCATTCTCATTTGCATTGATGCGGGCGCGCCACACTCCGACAGGGTGTGGGCGTAAAAAAACCGGCAGAGCCGGTTCTTTTACGGGTGCGACGCGGGTCGCAAAGCGCCAGGGCTTACTTGACGTGCTTGCCAATCAGGCCAGCCAGTTCAAACATGGAGACCTGTGGCTTGCCGAACAGCTCCTTGAGCTTGGCATCGGCATTGATGTTGCGCTTGTTGGTGGCGTCCTGCAGGTTGTTGGCCTTGATGTAGACCCACAGCTTGCTAATGATCTCCGTGCGCGGCAGAGGAGCCGAGCCCACCACAGCGGCCAGCGCGGGGCTGGGCGTGAGCGCCTTCATGAAAGCGGCGTTAGGGGTCCGCTTCTTGGCGGGTGCAGCGGCCTTCTTGGCTGCTGGGGCTGTGGTTGCCGGAGCTTTTTTTGCAGTTGCCATGTTGGGTTGTCCTTGTTGGGAATAAATTTTTACCAGCGAAAACGACGCTTTCCCACTGGCAGGCTGATGCTAATGGGAAAAAAACGCGTTTCCAAGGGAGAAACGGCTTTTTTTGCCTCGATTTGTAGCGGTGGCGCCGCGCACCCCGCAGCAATAGGCCGCCAAGGCGCGCCAGGCTTGACAAACACGCGGCAGAGGGCGGGTTTCAAGTGCGGTTCCTCGGGGGGCATCTTCTGAGTGCGGCGTTGGGCGCCGCATCTGGGGTGGCTGCTGCTGCAGCACAATCTTGCACAACAGATTTGCCGCTCAACGAACGCGGCTCGCCCGCAGGCCTGTACCCCGGCGGGGGGCGTTCGGTGTGGGGTTCGTGCTCGCCGCTGCCGTTGGGGCGGGTTTGATTGTTGGAACCGTTTGATTGACTGAAAGGATCTTGGAATGGCTGCAGCTTCGCCTCTTCCCCTCACGCCGTTTGCCACCTGCGACTTTTGTGACGTCCACAAGGGCGACACCAGCGGTGCGTTCCGCGTGCTGCCCCCGGTGTTCCAGAGCTTTGGGGGCGTTGCCGCGTTCGCGGGCCCCGTCACCACCGTCAAGTGCCACGAGGACAACACCCAAGTCAAGGCGGCTGTCGAGTCAGCAGGCGAGGGCCGGGTGCTGGTGGTGGATGGCGGCGGTTCGCTGCGCCGGGCCCTGGTGGGCGGCAACCTGGCGGCAGCCGCCGCCCGCAATGGCTGGGCCGGCATCGTGGTGGACGGCTGTGTGCGTGACGTGGCCGAGCTGAACGCGGAAGCCGTCGGCATCCGCGCGCTGGCGCTGATGCCGCTGCCCACCGAGCGGCGTGGCGAGGGGCAACGCGATGTGGCTGTGTCGATCCAGGGCGTGCCTGTGCGCCCCGGCGACTGGCTGTATGCCGATGCCGATGGCATCGTGGTCAGTGCGCAGCCCTTGCACGGCTGAGTCCGGCCTTCTCTGGTTCTGCCCAGTCTGTCCAGTCCCCGTGGTGGGATGGTGAAGACGGTTGCCGAAGGGCCAGTCAGTCGGCGCTGCCGCTCCGCCGCCCTACGCGCAGCGCCGCGCGCGAGGGCAGGGTGGCCAGCAACACGCTGGCCAGGGCAATGGCAAAGGCGACCAGTTGCAGGCCCGTCAATACCTCGCCCAAAAACAGCACGCCCACCAGCGCAGCACTCACCGGCAGCATGACCGAGAAGACACCGCCTTGCGCAGCGGGCACGGCCTTGAGCCCGGTCATCCACAGCCACACCGTCCACATGCAGGCGGCCAGCGCATAAAACAGCAGCAATAGCCAGGTGCCCCATCCCACCGAGGCAAACGGGAAGTCCAGCGCCAGGTACAGGCCAAACGGTGTCGTCAGCACAAAGCCCCACAGGTTGATGAGCGAGGTGATGCGCTTGGGCCCCAGGCTGCCGGTCAGCTTCTTGCCGATCACCGTGTAGGCGGCCTCGCAAATCACTGCCCCCAGCAGCAGCATTTGGCCCCACCAGGCATGGTTTGCAGTGTTTTTGGCTCCAAGCGCAGGTTCCATATGCGCTGCGTGCTCTGGTTTTGATATTGAGAACAGGGCAATGCCAATCACCGCACAGAGCACCGCCATCCAGGTGCGAGGCGCCACCCGTTCACCCAGAAATGCCCATCCCATCAATGCCACGGCTGCAGGAATGGCTGCCATGGTCACCCCTGCGGAGACAGCGTCGGTCAGGCTCACGCCATAGATCATGCAGATGGTGAACAGAAAGTTGCCCAGAAAGGACTCCAAGAACAGCAACCGTTTGGTCTGCGGCGTCAGTGGCGGCTCGTTGTCGGGCTTCTTGAGCCAGTGCAGCATCGCGATGCCCCCGATGCCAAAGCGCATCCAGGCCAGCAAGAGCACGGGCAGCACGGCTGCCAGGGGTTTGGAGAGTGCCACATAACTGCCCACCAGCGACATGCTGAGGGCCAGGCACACATAGGCGAAAGGGCGGCTGGGAGCGGGCGTATTCACTAGACTGGGGCGCTGTTCAATCAAAAACGACTGCGCATCATGCCCGAGCCTTCTTTGCCTGCTGGCACCCCACGCCATGTGTTTGTATACGGCACCTTGCGCCGCGGTGGGTCGAACGACATCACGCGCTTGTTGCCTGCGCCACACTGGGTGGGTTTTGCGCAGGTGCCGGGAGTGTTGTTTCACCTGGGGGCTTATCCGGGCATGACGCTGGGTGGCGATCAGCCGGTGCATGGTGAGGTGTACGCCATCGAGCCTGCGCTGGAGAAGGTTCTGGATGCCATTGAAGGGTTGACCGGAGATCACCCCACCGACGAATACCTCAAGCGCGAGATCGTGGTGACAGTTGAGGGCCAACGGCTGTCTTGTCTGGTGTACGAGATCCATCCCCGATACACAGAGGGCGCACGCCGGATCGAACATGGCGACTGGCTCAGGGCAGTTGGCACTGCACCTCCCTGAAATATCACAATACGAAAGTTAAATTTCTTGATGCGGAATGCGATAGATGTTGCATTGCCGCAATTTTTCTCGATATGAGAAATCAATTTCTGTATTGAGAAATCACGTGGTTAAGTGGTTGTTTTGAAAGAAGAAAATTTATCTCTTCTATAAGACATAAGAGCTTGCACAAGTCTTATAGAAGACTTAAAGTTGTCTTCAAGGGCGGCACACAGCAGCCCGGCGTTTTCAACCAACCCCTGGAGTGATCTCATGCCCCAATCCCTCAACGAACAACTGAGCCGCGAACAGCAAATTGCCGCCTTGGAAAAAGACTGGGCGACCAACCCCCGCTGGAAGGGTGTGAAGCGCGGTTACTCCGCTGCCGACGTGGTGCGTCTGCGTGGTTCGCTGCCCATCGAGCACACGCTGGCCAAGCGCGGCGCTGAAAAGCTGTGGGACAAGATCAACGGCGGCGCCAAGAAGGGCTATGTGAACGCATTCGGCGCGATCTCCGCCGGCCAGGCCATGCAGCAGGCCAAGGCAGGCCTCGAAGCCGTGTACCTGTCGGGCTGGCAAGTGGCCGCTGACGGCAACACGTCCGAGACCATGTACCCCGACCAGTCGCTGTACGCCTACGACTCGGTGCCCACCATGGTTCGCCGCATCAACAATACCTTCAAGCGCGCCGACGAAATCCAGTGGGGCCGTGGCATCAACCCCGGCGACAAGGAATTCATCGACTACTTCCTGCCCATCGTGGCGGACGCGGAAGCCGGTTTCGGCGGCGTGCTGAACGCCTTCGAACTGATGAAGAACATGATCCAATCGGGCGCTGCCGGCGTGCACTTCGAAGACCAACTCGCTGCCGTGAAGAAGTGCGGCCACATGGGTGGCAAGGTGCTGGTGCCTACGCAGGAAGCCTGCGAAAAGCTGATCTCCGCACGTTTTGCTGCTGACGTGATGGGCGTGTCCACCATCGTGCTGGCCCGCACCGACGCAGAAGCCGCCAACCTGATCACGTCCGACCACGACGCCAACGACAAGCCTTTCCTGACCGGCGAGCGCACGCAAGAAGGCTTCTACCGCGTGAAGAACGGCCTGGAACAAGCCATCAGCCGCGGCGTGGCCTACGCTCCCTATGCCGACCTGGTGTGGTGCGAAACCGGCGTGCCAGACATCGGCTTCGCCCGTGAATTTGCGCAAGCTGTGCACGCTGCCTGCCCTGGCAAGCTGCTGTCGTACAACTGCTCGCCTTCGTTCAACTGGAAGAAGAACCTCAACGACAAGCAGATCGCGTCGTTCCAGGAAGACCTGTCGGCTCTGGGCTACAAGTACCAGTTCATCACGCTGGCCGGTATCCACATCAACTGGTTCAACACCTTCCAGTTCGCCCATGCATACGCACAAGGCGAAGGCATGAAGCACTACACCGAAATGGTGCAAGAGCCAGAATTCGCAGCACGCGAAAAGGGCTACACCTTCGTGTCGCACCAGCAGGAAGTGGGCGCAGGCTACTTCGACGACGTGACCACGGTGATCCAGGGCGGCTCGTCCTCCGTGAAGGCCCTCACGGGTTCGACCGAAGAAGAGCAGTTCCACTGATCTGCGGGGCTCAGCGCCGCTTCGTTGTGGCGCCAAATGCACTCGAAAAAGCCCGAAGCAGATGCTTCGGGCTTTTTTTCTGGGTGCTAGGGTTAAAATCTGGCGAAATTCACTGCACAAGAGCGAGAAAGGCAATCTGGTTATGACACCGCGAACTACATCGGAGATGTTGACCGGCCGTTGAGGCTGGCTGTTCGCGCCTGCACGAGATTGCACACACCTCCAAAAAGCGCGGACCTGTTCCGCGCTTTTTTGTTTTACGGGCCTGGCGCGTGCCCGCACCCATTGCACTGATTGAAAAGAAAGAGTTACTCCCATGATTCACATCACGCTTCCCGACGGTTCACAGCGCGAATTTCCGGGCCCCGTCACGGTGGCCGAAGTGGCAGCCTCCATTGGCGCCGGTCTGGCCAAAGCCGCCCTGGCGGGCAAGATCGGTGACAAGGTGGTGGACACCAGCTACCAGATCACGGCTGACAGCCCGCTGTCCATCGTGACGGCCAAGGATGCGGATGGCCTGGAGGTGATTCGTCACTCCACCGCTCACTTGCTGGCCTACGCGGTCAAGGAACTGTTCCCTGACGCGCAGGTCACCATTGGCCCGGTGATCGAAAACGGCTTTTATTACGACTTTGCCTACAAACGCCCCTTCACACCTGAAGACCTGGTGGCGATTGAAAAGCGCATGGCAGAACTGGCGGCCAAGGACGAGCCCGTGGTGCGTCGCGTGTTGCCACGTGACGAGGCCGTGGCGTATTTCAAGGGCCTGGGTGAGCACTACAAGGCCGAAATCATTGCCAGCATCCCCAGCAACGAAGACGTGAGCCTGTACCGCGAAGGCAACTTCGAAGATCTGTGCCGCGGCCCTCACGTGCCCAGCACCGGTAAGCTCAAGTTCTTCAAGCTCATGAAGGTGGCAGGCGCCTACTGGCGTGGCGATCATCGTAATGAGATGCTTCAGCGGGTCTATGGCACGGCCTGGGCTACCAAGGATGAGCTGCAGCAGTATTTGACGATGCTGGAGGAGGCCGAAAAGCGCGACCACCGCAAACTCGGCCGCGAGCTGGATCTATTCCACATCGACGAACACTCGCCTGGCACAGTGTTCTGGCACCCCAAGGGCTGGACGGTGTGGCAGGAGGTGGAGCAATACATGCGCCGCGTGTACCGCGACAACGGCTACCAGGAGGTCAAGGGGCCGCAGATCCTGGACCAGGGCCTGTGGGAGAAAACCGGGCACTGGGACAAATACCGCGAGAACATGTTTGTCACGGAGTCGGAAAAGCGCGACTACGCGCTCAAGCCGATGAACTGCCCTGGGCACATCATCATTTTCAAGCAAGGTATCAAGAGCTACCGCGACCTGCCTTTGCGGTTTGGCGAGTTCGGCCAATGCCACCGCAATGAGCCGACCGGGGGGCTGCACGGCATCATGCGCGTGCGTGCTTTCACACAGGACGACGGCCACATCTTCTGTACCGAAGACCAGATCCAGTCCGAAGTCGTGGCGTTCACCACGTTGCTGCAGAAGGTTTACAAGGACTTCGGGTTCACGGACATCATCTACAAGCTGTCCACACGGCCTGAGAAGCGAATCGGTAGTGAGGAAAGCTGGGACCGCGCCGAGAACGCCTTGGCTGAGGGTCTAAGGGCATCCGGTTGCGAATTTGAATACCTGCCCGGAGAGGGCGCCTTTTACGGTCCCAAGATCGAGTACACGCTCAAGGACGCGCTGGGGCGCCCCTGGCAGTGCGGCACGATTCAGGTGGATCCGAATATGCCCGAGCGCCTGGACGCAGAGTTTGTGGGCGAAGATGGCGCCCGCCATCGGCCCATCATGCTGCATCGCGCCATCGTTGGTAGCTTGGAGCGCTTCATTGGCATTCTGATCGAGCAGCACGCGGGGGCCTTGCCTACATGGCTCGCTCCCGTGCAGGTTTCGGTGCTGAACATCACTGACGCTCAGTCCGATTACTGTCGTGAAATCGCAGCAAAACTGCAAAAAGCGCTGCCCAATCAAGGCCTTAGGGTGGCCCTGGATCTGCGCAATGAGAAGATTACGTATAAAATACGGGAGCATTCGATGCAAAAGCTGCCTTACATCCTCGTCGCAGGCGACAAGGAAAAGGCAGCCGGCGCCGTCGCAGTGCGAGCCCGGGGTAATCGTGATCTCGGCGTGATGTCTGTGGATGCGTTCATTGAATTGATCGCTAACGACATCTCCACCAAAGCCTGATTTTGAACACAAAACTGCTTTGCCGCTCGCGGACTGCGCGGAAGTAGCTACTTTATTTGTAGCATTTTGATTCAAGGAAGATAGCCATCGCTACTGAATTTCGTGATCGTCGCCACCGGGAAGAGCGCAAGCACCGCCTGAACCGTGAAATCATGGCCCCGGAAGTCCGCCTGTCCGGGCCGGACAACGAGCCTTTGGGTGTTGTCAGCCTCATGGAGGCCTTGCGCATGGCCGGTGAGCTGGACGTGGATCTGGTGGAAATCGCCGCTACGGCGAATCCGCCGGTATGCCGCCTCATGGACTACGGCAAGTTCAAGTACCAAGAGCAAAAGCGTGCGGCAGAAGCCAAAGCCAAGCAGACGGTCATTGAGATCAAGGAAGTCAAGTTCCGCCCCGGGACGGACGATGGCGACTACAACATCAAGATGCGCAACATCCGCCGCTTTTTGGCGGATGGCGACAAGTGCAAGATCACGCTGCGGTTCCGCGGTCGTGAAATCACGCACCAGGAACTCGGCTTGGCTTTGCTGAACCGGATTCGTGACGAGTTGGCTGACAGCATCATCATTGAGCAGTTTCCTAAGTTGGAAGGTCGCCAGATGATCATGATGATTGCTCCGGGCAAGAAGAAGCCCGCGGCCAAGCCAGCGGCTGAAGGCGCGGCCCCTGCAACGGGTGCGGCGGCGTAGGTTTGCCAATCAATGTCAGATTTTGAGCGCCACGCCCGAAGGGGCGGGGTGTTTGAAAAGGTGGGGCTTTCGAGCACTGCCGACCGGAGGGTGAAAGCCTTTCGATAAAAGTGGCTCGGGGCCAACAAGTTTGCAGATCGGTTTGCAAACGCCTCACGAGCACAACGAAAAAGGAGCATTCACATGCCCAAAATGAAGACCAAGAGCAGCGCGAAAAAACGTTTCCGCGTTCGTCCAGGTGGTACCGTCAAGCGCGGTCAAGCCTTCAAGCGTCACATCTTGACCAAGAAGACCACCAAGAACAAGCGCCATCTGCGTGGTGCGGTTGCTGTGCACGAGACCAATATGGGCTCGATTTCACAGATGCTGCCCGGCATGGGCGTTTAATTTACTGACGAACAAGGAGTACATACATGCCTCGCGTCAAACGTGGTGTAACGGCCCGTGCCCGTCACAAGAAAGTTCTCGCCCTTGCCAAGGGTTTCCGTGGTCGCCGCGGTAACGTCTTCCGTATCGCCAAACAGGCGGTAATGAAGGCTGGGCAATATGCCTACCGTGACCGCCGCACCAAGAAGCGCGTGTTCCGCCAGTTGTGGATCGCCCGTATCAACGCCGCTGCCCGTGAACTGGGCCTGACCTACAGCCAGTTCGCCAACGGCCTGAAGAAGGCTTCCATCGAGATCGACCGCAAGATGCTGGCCGACCTCGCAGTGCACGACAAGGCTGCCTTTGGCAGCATCGTGGAGCAAGTCAAGGCCAAGCTGGCTGCTTGAGTTCACGATGAGCGGCTATCGTTCTGATAGCTGCTTGCGCAATAACAGCAAGGGCTAGGGCTTGAAAAGGCACTAGCCCTTGTTCATTTTCAAGAGTCGATATGAACGAGTTGGATTCCCTGGTCGAGAGCGCGACGCAACTGTTTGCCCAAAGCGCAACCCCTGCTGACCTCGAAAACGCCAAGGCGCAGTTTCTGGGCAAGTCAGGTCGCGTGACCGAGCTCATGAAGGGCATGGCGCAGCTGTCCGTCGAGGAAAAGAAATCCCGCGGCGCAGCCATCAACGTTGTCAAGCAGGCCATCGAGGCTGCGCTGACCGCTCGCCGCCAAGCTCTGGCCGATGCCGAACTTCAATTGCAGCTCAAGGCCGAAGCACTGGACGTGAGCCTGCCAGGCCGCCAGCGCGGGCAGGGTGGCTTGCACCCGGTGTCGCTCACGCTTGAACGCATCCAGGGCATCTTCGGTTCCATGGGTTTTGACGTCGCCGAAGGCCCTGAGATCGAGACCGACTGGTTCAACTTCACTGCACTGAATACGCCGGAAGACCATCCTGCGCGTTCCATGCATGACACGTTCTATGTGGAGGGCGGCACTGCCACCGCTCCCAACCTGCTGCGCACACACACCAGCCCCATGCAGATCCGCCATGCGGTCCAGCATGTCAAAAAGCACCGGGCTGCGCTCGATGCCGGTCAGGCGATGCCCGAGATCCGCGTCATTGCCCCCGGCCGTACCTACCGCGTGGACAGCGACGCTACGCACTCGCCCATGTTTCACCAGTGCGAAGGTCTCTGGATTGGTGAGAACGTGAGTTTCAAGGACCTGAAAGTCATCTTCACGGATTTCTGCCGCACGTTCTTCGAGAGCGACGATCTCGTGTTGCGCTTCCGTCCCAGTTTCTTCCCGTTCACAGAGCCCAGCGCCGAGATCGATATCCAGTTCCAGACGGGCCCGCTTGCAGGCCGTTGGCTCGAAGTGGCGGGCTCGGGCCAGGTGCACCCCAACGTGGTGCGCAATATGGGTCTTGACCCTGAGAAGTACATCGGCTTTGCATTCGGCATGGGACCCGACCGCCTGACCATGCTGCGCTATGGCGTCAATGACCTGCGCCTGTTCTTTGACGGCGACATCCGCTTCCTGTCGCAGTTCCAGTAAAGCCCGCCGACTTCGCGCCGTGCGCGAGCCCTGTGGCCGTGCTGCGCACCTTCCGTACAAGAGTGTCCGACTATGCAATTTCCTGAATCCTGGTTGCGTGAGTTCTGCAACCCCCCTTTGACGACGGCCGAGCTGGCCGAAACGCTGACGATGGCCGGCCTCGAGGTGGAGGAGCTGCGCCCCGTGGCCCCGCCTTTCACCAAGATCGTGGTGGGTGAGATCAAGGAGGCGGTACAGCACCCAGACGCCGACCGCCTGCGTGTGTGCCAAGTGGACGTGGGGCAGGGCGCCCTGCTGAACATCGTTTGTGGTGCGCCCAATGCCCGCGTGGGTATCAAGGTGCCTTGCGCACTGGTGGGTGCCGAGCTCCCGCCGGGTGACGATGGCAAACCTTTCCTCATCAAGGTGGGCAAACTGCGCGGAGTGGAAAGCCAAGGCATGTTGTGCTCCGCCCGTGAGCTTAAACTGTCAGAGGACCATGGCGGTCTGCTCGAGCTCGACGCCTCTGCACCCGTGGGCCAGGACATCCGCACCCACCTGAACCTGGACGACACGCTGTTCACGCTCAAGCTCACGCCCAATCTTGCACATTGCCTGAGCGTCTATGGCATCGCGCGAGAAGTGTCCGCATTGACGGGTACGCCGCTGAAAAATCCATCGTTCCCTGCCGTGGCCGCAAAGCTGACGGACAAACTGCCCGTCAAAGTGAGCGCGCCTGACCTGTGTGGCCGTTTCTCCGGCCGTATCGTGCGCAACGTGAATACGCGGGCTGCCACGCCTCAGTGGATGCTCGATCGCCTGGCACGCTGCGGCCAGCGTGGTGTGTCGCCGCTGGTAGACATTTCCAACTATGTGATGTTTGAGTTGGGACGTCCTTCGCACATTTTTGACCTGGACAAGATCCATGGTGGCCTGGACGTGCGCTGGGGAAAGCCGGGTGAGCAGCTGAAGCTGCTCAATGGCAACACCATCACGGTGGATGACAAGGTGGGCGTGATCGCCGATGACAGCCAGGTGGAATCGCTGGCGGGCATCATGGGCGGAGACGCCACGGCGGTGTCTGATGACACCCGGCACATCTATATCGAGGCGGCTTTCTGGTGGCCCAAGGCGGTGGCAGGCCGTTCGCGCCGCTTCAACTTCTCGACGGATGCTGGCCATCGTTTTGAGCGCGGCGTGGATCCGAGCCTCACGGTGGAGCACATCGAGCGCATTACCCAACTCGTCATCGACATCTGCGGTACGGCCGATACGGCATGCGGCCCTATGGACGACCAAGTGGTCAACTTGCCTGTGCCACAGCCCGTCACGCTGCGCGTGGCGCGTGCTGCCAAAGTCATCGGCATGCCGCTGACGCAGGTGCAATGCGCCGACGCGCTGACCCGCCTGGGCCTGCCGGTGGTGCAGGGCGAAGGTGCGCTCACGGTCACGCCGCCGTCGTTCCGTTTCGATATCACCATCGAGGAAGACCTGATCGAAGAAGTGGCCCGTATGGTGGGCTACAACAACCTTCCGACCACTCCACCGCTGGCACCCATTACGCCCAAGCTGGCGCTCGAGGCCACGCGCAGCCCGTTTGCGGTGCGCCGTTCGCTGGCAGCCCTGGGGTATCAGGAAACGATCAATTTCAGCTTTGTGGAAGAGCGTTGGGAGCACGAGTTGGCCGCCAACCCGCAACCCATCAAGCTGCTCAATCCGATCGCAAGTCAGATGAGCGTGATGCGCTCGACTTTATTGGGTTCTCTGCTACAAGTTTTGAAGTTCAACCTGGACCGCAAGGCCGAGCGGGTGCGCATCTTCGAACTGGGCCGTGTGTTCCTGCGCGACGGCGGCGTGCGCAACACCGACACCACGGTCGAAGGCTTTCACCAGCCCATGCGCGTGTCGGGACTGGCGTATGGTCCGAACGACATGCTGCAGTGGGGGCGCAAGGATCAGGCCATCGACTTCTTTGATGTGAAGGGGGACGTGGAAGCGCTTCTGGCCCCCCTGCGCGCAACGTTCGAGCCCGACACCCACCCCGCCATGCACCCGGGCCGATGCGCCCGCGTGCTGGTCGAAGGGCGTGCTATTGGCTTCGTGGGCGAATTGCATCCACAGTGGCGCCAGTCGTGGGACCTGCCTCAGGCGCCTGTGATGTTCGAACTGGAGCTTGACGCCGTGCTGCAGCGTGTGGTGCCTCAGTTCAAGCCGGTGACCAAACACCAGGCTGTAGAGCGCGATTTGGCCGTGGTGGTGGCAGAGCGCGTGACGCACGCCGACATCATGGGTGCGGTAGAGCAAGCCGTTCCGGGTGGCATGCTCCGCTCTGCCGTGCTGTTTGACGTGTATCGGCCCAAGGCGCTGCGGGCGGGCGAAGAGGCGCCTGCGGGTGGCTTGGCCCCTGGCGAGAAGAGCCTGGCCGTGCGCCTCACTCTGGGGCGCGATGAAGCCACGCTCACTGAGGCAGAAATCGACGCAGCGATGCAATCCGTGATCACTCAGTTGACGCAGCGCACGGGCGCCCGTCTGCGGGTGTGATGATGTCCAAGGGGAGTGACGAGCCATGATCGAATTCGCAGTTGAAAGCCTGGAAACACCGGCACTGACCAAGGCGCAGTTGGCGGATCTGTTGTTCGATCAGATCGGCTTGAACAAGCGCGAGTCCAAGGACATGATCGATGCCTTCTTCGACTTGATTGCCCAAAGCCTTGTCGAAGGCAAGGACGTGAAGCTTTCGGGGTTTGGTAACTTTCAGATCCGGACCAAGGCTCCCCGTCCCGGGCGCAATCCACGCACGGGCGAGGCCATACCCATCAAGGCGCGTCGCGTGGTGACTTTCCATGCCAGCAGCAAGCTCAAGGAGCAGATTCAGACGGCCGCTGTTGCGTGAGTTTGTGCTGTTTTTGTTGCCAAGATGTTCTTGGTGGCTGGCGGTGCAGGCTGGTCTGCAGTACGCTTGAAAGCTTTCCCGTTTGAACACGCATCTCATGGGCACCACCCTCCCTTCCATTCCCGCCAAGCGATACTTCACGATTGGTGAGGTTGCGGAGCTGTGCGGCGTCAAACCGCATGTTTTGCGTTACTGGGAGCAGGAGTTCACGCAGCTGCGGCCCATGAAGCGGCGTGGCAACCGGCGTTATTACCAGCACCATGAGGTGCTGATGATTCGCCGCATCCGTGATCTGCTATACGACCAGGGCTTCACCATCAGTGGAGCGCGCAATCGCCTGCAAGAGCTTGCACATGCTGCGCGAGAAGTTGTTGGGTCGGACGAGGCTTCTCTGCCGCAGGACGCAGAGCCACCCAGCATGCTGGTGGACAGCGCGCGCGACCTT
The DNA here is from genome assembly GCF_025246485.1 of Acidovorax sp. K2F. NCBI lineage: Bacteria > Pseudomonadati > Pseudomonadota > Betaproteobacteria > Burkholderiales > Comamonadaceae > Acidovorax > Acidovorax sp. K2F. The sequence goes on along the minus strand of NZ_JAOBSQ010000035.1, from coordinate 42,148 downwards.
TCTATTGTTGCTGCGGGCTTCTCCCTGGACTCCAACGCAGTGCGCCAAGAATTATTTGAAATTCGTGCGCTACTTTCTCTGAACTGAGCTTTTTCTGCATATAATATAAGTCTTGTCGGCGTGTAGCGCAGCCTGGTAGCGCACTTGCATGGGGTGCAAGGGGTCGCGAGTTCGAATCCCGCCACGCCGACCATTGATAGCAAAAGCCCAGAGCCGAAAGGTTCTGGGCTTTTTTGCTTTTCTCCTCCGCTGGTTTTAACGGCGTCAGCGTTGCGGTTCGGTGGTGGCGCATCGCTCCATGCACACACCGTGCCTGCGTGCCGTGCGTGCGGCGACTTCAGACGCCCTTGCCGGTGACATTGGCCATGCAGTGATTGCGGGGCCTGGGAGGGGCGCAACAACACGCCCACGATGGGCATGGAGACCTTCATGATTGATGGCTTGGTAGCCGGACGGCTTTACGGTGAGGCGGAGCGCCGCACGGACAAAGCGGGCAAGGCCTACACCTTGGCGAAGGTGAGAGCCAGCACGGCGGAGGGCGAAGTGCTTTTCATCAACGTCATCGCCTTTGACGAGGGTCTCTGCGCGTCACTTCACCAGTTGCGCGACGGTGATTCAGTGGCGCTTTCTGGCAGCTTGAATCCTCGTGTCTGGACGGACAAACAAGGCAACGCGAGGCCTGCGCTGGATATGGTGGCACACCGGTTGATCAGCCTGCCGCTCTCTGGCATCGAGCAGTAGGGCTATGCAGCGCAAGCTGTGTCATGGGATGACACGCGGAGCGGGGAGAGCCCACAAGCGCACCCGGACCGGGCGCTGTACCTAGCCTGTCTTGCGAGGGTTGCCTTTGGGCGTGGGCGCAAAGCCCAATGCCTTGAGCTCATCCTCGCTCATGTGTAGCTCTGTCAATTCGGGCTGGCGCGCCTCGATGGCTCGGCGCCGCTCGAAATTGGTGGGAGGACCTTTTTCTTCCTGGCGGCGATCCTTGCCAGTGCGGCGGTCCATGCTGCCTCTGCGTTCGACACTCATGATGGTGCTGGTAGTGGAGGTGTGAGACTTTGGTGTGCGGCCTGTTGCCAGTTGACCGGGCAACCTGTGGTGGCAAGCTGAAGCGCCAGTCTGCATCAGTTGCCAATGTTTGCAAATACCTAAGCTGCCATCTGGCGGATGCAACACATGTCCGACACCATTGTTGACGATGGCGGTGGGCTCACCGAGTGGCGGCGCTTCCTGTTGGCAATGCTGTATCGCATGTTCCGGCAGTGGGTTGATCTGCGCCACCCACTGGTCGCACCGCCTGTTCTTGTTATCCAGCGGTGGGCTGGGTTGTTGCTCCGGAGCGGCCAATGAAAAAGCCCTGACTCTTGCGAATCAGGGCTTTTCATTTGGTGCCGGAGAGATGAATCGAACACCCGACCTTCTCATTACGAATGAGCTGCTCTACCGACTGAGCTACACCGGCTTAGCCTTGGATTATAGCGTGGAATGGTAGCTGGTCACGCGCTCCACCTCATTTTTTGAGCCGAGGATCACGCTGACGCGCTCATGGAGCTGGGTGGGCTGGATATCGAGGATGCGTTGCTTGCCATTGGTGGCTGCACCACCGGCTTGTTCTACCAGCCAGCCCATGGGGTTGGCCTCGTACATCAGGCGCAGCTTGCCGGGCTTGTTGGGCTCGCGTTTGTCCCACGGGTACATGAAGACGCCACCACGGGTCAGGATGCGGTGCACGTCGGCCACCATGCTGGCGATCCAGCGCATGTTGAAGTCCTTGCCGCGCGGGCCTTCCTTGCCCTGCAGGCATTCGTCGATGTAGCGCTTCACGGGCTCGTCCCAGTGGCGCATGTTGCTCATGTTGATCGCGAATTCTTTGGTGTCTTCGGGAATGCGGATGTTCTCTTCGGTCAGCACGAAGGAGCCTTGTTCGCGGTCCAGCGTGAACATCGCCACGCCGTCGCCCACAGTGAGCACCAGCGTGGTTTGCGGGCCGTAGATGCAGTAGCCTGCGGCCACTTGCTGCGTGCCGGGCTGGAGGAAGTCGCCTTCCTCTACGCCCCGATCACCGTCGGGCTTCTTCAGCACGCTGAAGATGGTGCCGATGCTCACATTCACGTCGATGTTGCTGGAGCCGTCGAGGGGGTCGAACAGCAGCAGGTATTCTCCCTGTGGGTAGCGGTTGGGCACCAGATAGATGCCGTCCATTTCTTCGGACGCCATGGCCGCCAGGTGACCGCCCCATTCGTTGGCTTCGATCAGCACCTCGTTGGCGATGATGTCGAGCTTTTTCTGGATCTCGCCCTGCACGTTTTCGCTGCTGGCCGTGCCCAGCACGCCGCCCAGCGCACCTTTGTTCACGGCGTGGCTGATGCTTTTGCAGGCGCGGGCCACCACTTCAAGCAGCAGGCGCAGCTGCGAGGGGATGAGTCCGTCCACCCGTTGCTGCTCAACGAGGTAGCGGGTCAGGCTGATGCTTTTTGCCATGTCAGTCTCTTCTCGGTCGTGGTTTATTCGGCAAGCGCGCGGGTCACCACCTCGCGCACGTCGTTGGACAGGTCGGGCTTGGCGGCGACGCGGGCGATGGCCTCGCGGGCAGCGCTGCGCCAGGGGTCTGCCAGCTTCTTCCAGCGGTCGAGCGCACGCGCAAGGCGCGCGGCAACCTGTGGGTTGATGGCGTCCAGCTCGATCACGCGGTCGCTCCAGAACACGTAGCCCGCTGCGTCCGACCGGTGGAACGCGCCGGGGTTGGCACTGCAGTAGCTGAAGATCACACTGCGTGCGCGGTTCGGGTTCTTGAGGCTGAAGTCCGGGTGCGACATGAGCTGGCGCACGGCGGGCAACACGTTGCCGCCACGGTCCGGGGCGCCGGCTTGCAATGCAAACCACTTGTCGATGACCAGCGGCTCGTCCTTGAACATGGCGTGAAAGCGCGCCAGGGCAGGAGCGGCCAGCTCGCTGCCACTGGCTACCAGGGCGGTCAGGGCGTTGAAGCGGTCCGTCATATTGCCAGCCACCTTGAAGCGCTGGTAGGCCTTGCCAGGCCACACCACATCGCCTGTCTTCTGCGCGGCAATGCACAGCATGTGCAGCGCCAGGCCGCTGAGCGCTCGGCGGCCGGAGGAGACGGGGTCGGGGCGGTAGCCGCCGGTGTCCTGGTTCTGCTCCCAGGCAGTTTCCCAGTCGGACTGCAGCGCCAGTGCCAGCTCTTCGCGCATGGCTTCGCGCACCGCGTGGATGCGCTGCGGGTCCACTACGTCCAGCTGCTCGGCGATGTAGGTTTCGGAGGGCAACGTGAGCACCAGCTCCTTGAACGCTGCATCCAGGGCCGGGTTACGCAGCACGCTGCGCATGGCTTCCACAAACTCTGCAGACAGGATGGCTTGGTCAAATCGGTCGGTAGCGCTAGTTTTATATGCCTCGTCAGCTATTGTATTGATAGCAATCCGCAGTGCCAGGCGCTGGCCTGCTTCCCAGCGGTTGAAAGCGTCGGCGTCGTGCGCCAGCAGGGTGAGCAACTGCGCGTCGGTGTAGTCGATGTCCAGCACCACGGGCGCGCTGAAGCCGCGCAGCAGCGAGGGCACGGGTTCGGCATCCAGGTTGGTGAAGGTCAGGGTCTGCGATGCCTCGGTGAGCACCACCACGCGCGAGGTGGCGTGGGTAGCACCTTCTGCAGCGCCTTCGCCCGCAAGTTGCAGGGGCAGGGCGGCGCCGGTGCTAGCGTCAATCAGGCCCAGTTCGACGGGTATGACGAAGGGTTGCTTTTCGCTCTGGCCGGGCGTAGCCGCGCAGCTTTGCGACAGCGTGAGCGCATAGCAGCGTGTGGCGGCGTCGTAGCGGCCCGTGGCGCGCACGCGGGGCGTGCCGGCCTGGCTGTACCAGCGCTTGAACTGCCCAAGGTGCTGCGTGAGCGGGCTGCCCGGGTTGGCATCGGCAATGGCCTGCACAAAGTCATCGCAGGTCACGGCCTGGCCGTCGTGGCGCTCGAAGTACAGCTTCATGCCCTTGGCAAAGCCTTCGCGGCCCACCAGGTTGTGCTGCATGCGCACCACCTCGGCACCCTTTTCGTAGATGGTGACGGTGTAGAAGTTGTTGATCTCGACGTAGCTGTCGGGCCGCACCGGGTGGGCCATGGGGCCTGCGTCTTCGGGGAACTGGGCTGTGCGCAGCACGCGCACGTCTTCGATGCGCTTGACGGCGCGGGCCGAGGGGCTGCCCGCGAGGTCCATGCTGAACTCCTGGTCGCGGAAGACGGTGAGGCCTTCCTTCAGGCTCAGCTGGAACCAGTCACGGCAGGTGACGCGGTTGCCGGTCCAGTTGTGGAAGTACTCGTGGCCGACTACGCTTTCGATGTTGGCGAAGTCGGTGTCGGTGGCGGTGGATTCGCTGGCCAGAACGTACTTCGTGTTGAAGATGTTCAGGCCCTTGTTCTCCATGGCGCCCATGTTGAAGTCGCTGGTGGCGACGATCATGAAGCGCTCCAGGTCCAGCGGCAGGCCGAAGCGGGCTTCGTCCCAAGCCACGCTGTACATTAGCGAGTTCATGGCGTGTTCGGTCTTGCCCAGATCGCCGGGGCGCACGTAGACCTGCAGCAGGTGGTCGGTCCCCGAGCGGCTCTTGATCTTCTGCTCACGGGCCACCAGCTTGCCCGCCACCAGGGCGAACAGGTAGCAGGGCTTCTTGTGCGGGTCGACCCACTTCGCAAAGTGGCGGCCGTCTTCCAGGTCCCCGCTGTCCACCAGATTGCCGTTGCTCAGCAGCACCGGGTACTGGGCCTTGTCGGCGCGCAGTGTGACGGTGTAGCTGGCCATCACATCGGGCCGGTCCAGGAAGTAGGTGATGCGGCGAAAGCCCTCGGCCTCGCACTGCGTGAAGAATGTGCCCTGGCTCACGTACAGGCCCATGAGCTGCGTGTTCTTGGCGGGGCAGCAGGTGGTGAAGATCTCGAGCGCGAAAGGCTCGGAGCCTTCGGGCAGGTTCTCCAGCACCAGGCGGGTGCCTTCCATCTTGAACGATGTGCCCTGGCCGTTGACCAGCACGCGCGCCAGGTTCAGGTCGTCACCGTCGAGCTTGAGCGGCTGCGCGGCCACGTCGGGGTTGCGGCGCAGCGTCATGCGGTTTAGCACGCGTGTCTTGTTCGGGTCCAGGTCGAAGGTCAGCTCGACGCTGTCGATCCAGTAGGCGGGGGCGGTGTAGTCCTCGCGGCGGATGGCGATGGCCGGGGCCGCGCCGTCTCCGCTTCCGTCGGCTTTATGCAGTTGCAACATGGATGCTCTCCAGAAAGTCGGTGTTCATGAGTTCTGTGTAGTCGCGCACGGCGGCCAGCACATGGGGCCCGGCCAGTTGTTCGGGCGTGTGGGTGCTGCAGATGGCCACGGCACGCATGCCTGCGCGGCGCGCTGCCTCGATGCCGAAAGGCGCGTCTTCAAAGACGATGCAATGCTCGGGGGCTGCCGCGATGCGGCGTGCCGCCTCCAGAAAGATCGCGGGCTGGGGCTTGCCGGGCAGGCCCTCATCGCCACGCACGATGGCCTGGGGCGCGGGTTCCAGGCCCAGGTGGCCCAGTGCGAATTCCACGTTGCCGATGTCACCCGCGGTGCCCACCGCCACCTTGAGACCACGCGCGCGCACCTGGGCCGCAAACTGGCGAAAGCCCGCCACTTCGGAGAAACGCGGGGCGAACAGCTCGCGGTAGATGGTTTCTTTTTCGTGCGTGAGCGCGTCGGCCTCGTCCTGCGACACAGGGCGTCCCAACAGTTCCACGATGCACTCGGTGCCATTGCGGCCCGTGGTGCGGGCCATGAGGTCGGGCACGTCGATGTCCATGCCCCGGCGGCGTGCGAACTCGACCCACGCCTGGGCGTGCCAGGGCATGGAGTCGATCATGGTGCCGTCCATGTCGAAGATGATGGCGTCGGTGCGCATCCGCATCGCTCAGACGCCTTGCTTCAACGAAGCTTCGATGAAGGCGTCCAGGTCGCCGTCCAGCACCTTCTGTGTGGCCGAGATTTCAACGTTGGTGCGCAGGTCCTTGATGCGGCTGTTGTCCAGCACGTAGCTGCGGATCTGGTGGCCCCAGCCCACGTCGGTCTTGGTGTCTTCCAATTTCTGTTGCTCTTCCATGCGCTTGCGCATCTCGAAGTCGTACAGGCGGCTGCGCAGGCGCTGCCATGCCACGTCGCGATTGCTGTGCTGGCTGCGGCCGTCCTGGCACTGCACCACGATGCCGGTGGGGATGTGCGTGAGTCGCACGGCCGAGTCGGTCTTGTTGATGTGCTGACCGCCCGCGCCGGAGGCTCGGAAGGTGTCGGTGCGCACGTCGGCAGGGTTGATGTTGATCTCGATGGAGTCGTCGATTTCGGGGTACACGAACAGCGACGCGAACGAGGTGTGGCGGCCGCCCGAACTGTCGAACGGGCTCTTGCGCACCAGGCGGTGCACACCGGTTTCGGTGCGCAGCAGGCCGAAGGCGTACTCACCCTCGATCTTGATCGTGGCGCTCTTGATGCCGGCCACGTCGCCCGGGGTTTCTTCTTCGACCGTGGCCTTGAAGCCCTTGCGCTCGGCGTACTTGAGGTACTGGCGCAGCAGCATGCTGGCCCAGTCGCAGGCCTCGGTGCCGCCAGCGCCTGCCTGGATGTCCACAAAGCAGTTGAGCGGATCCGCCTCGTTGCGGAACATGCGGCGGAACTCCAGCTCTTCCACCGCTGCGCGCATCGTGGCGGCTTCCGACTCGATGGTCAAAAGGCCGGCTTCATCGCCTTCCTCTTTGCTCATCTCATACAGCTCGGCGTTGTCGGCCAGATCGCGGGTGAGCTTGTCCAGCGTGACGACCACGCTGGAGAGCGACTTTTGTTCCTTGCCCAGCTCCTGGGCCTTCTTGGGGTCGTTCCAGACGGAGGGGTCTTCCAGCGATGCGTTTACCGTGCGCAGGCGTTCAAATTTGGCATCGAAGTCAAAGATACCTCCGTAACTCTTGCGTGCGCAGAGCCAGGTCGCTGAGGGTGGTGCCGATGAGGTTGATGCGTTCTGCGTCCATGATTCTTGTCCTGCGTGTTCTGTGGAATAACCCGCGATTTTCTCATGGGATGGGCAGGTGCCCTGCGAATGCCCTTTGTGCCAGACCGCCGTCGGATCTGCACAGGCCGGCGGGTGGGCCCTGGGTGGCATTCATATCAAAAATGATAGCTGCTCCGGCAATATCCACTAGCGCTTGCGGGCGTCAGAACGTCAAATTTCCTCAGGCAGCATCCAAAAACGCTTCGATCAGCTGTGCCACCTGCTCGGGCTGGTCATGGTGCAGCATGTGGCCTGCGTCTTGCACAACGGCCGTGCTGCAGGTGCGCACATGGGTCAGGCGCTGGTGGTATTCGTCCAGGGTGTACCGGCCGTTCCACCACTGGCCCAGGCTGTCGCCACTGGCCTCGATGGCCAGCACGGGTGCGGTAATGCGCTCGTAGATGGCCAGGGCTTCGTCCGCGCGGTACAGCTGCGCACTGGTGATCTTGTGGGCGGGGTCACCCAGGATTTCCCACTGCCCCTGCGCGTTGGGCCGCGCCCAGTGCTGGGCCAGCCATTGGGCCTTGTCTTCGGACAGGCGGGGGTTGGTCTTCATCAGGCGGCGGGCGACGCCGTCGGCGCTGTCATAGGTCTTGAGTTCCTTGGTGCCCTGGTGCAGCTGCTTGATCTCGTCGATCCATTGCGCGTAGCGCGTGGGCGCCTGCGCGGGGCGTGTGGCGGGCAGGCCAAAACCTTCCAGGTTGACGAGCTTGCGCACGCGCTCGGGCCGCACACCGCCGTACATCATGGCCACGTTGCCGCCCATGCTGTGGCCCACCAGGTCGATGGCTTCGCCGGGGGCATAGTGGTCCAGCAGCAGGTCCAGGTCGGCCAGGTAGTCGGCAAACACATAGTGGTCTACCGGTGCACCGGTGGTGAGGCCAAAACCGCGCCAGTCCGGCGCGATGATGCGGCGTGGTTGCCGCAGCGCGTCCACCGTGAACTGGTAGGAGGCACTAACGTCCATCCAGCCATGCAAAAGCACCAGCGTGGGCAGGTTGCTGTGCTCGGGGCCCCAGTGGCGGACGTGGTAGTTGAGGTGCCGCAGCGCCAGTGTGCGGCTGCGCGAAGGGGTGAGGACTTGGTACATGCTGTGCCAATGTTACGTTGCCGCCACGCTGGCGGGGCGCCCTGCGGTGTCACCAAGGAGTCCGGCGTCCGGCAGGTTTTGGCGATCGCTTGTACCATCGCCAGCCGGGGCCGTAGCAGGCCCTGCTTACTTTCCCACCTTCTGGAGCCTTCACCGCATGAACACCGTCCGCTTGGGTCAGAGTGACCTGCTTGTCACCCCCATTTGCCTGGGCACCATGACCTTCGGCGAGCAGGTCAATGAGGCCGACTCGCATGCCATCCTGAGCCAGTCGCTTGCGCGCGGCGTGAACTTCATCGACACGGCCGAGATGTACGCCGTGCCCGCCAAGGCCGAGACCTTTGGCGCCACCGAGACCATCATCGGCAACTGGTTTGCCAAGAACCCTGGCGCGCGCCAGAAGCTGGTGGTGGCGACCAAGGTGGCCGGCCCATCGCGCGGCATGCCCTGGGTGCGCGAGGGCAAGGGCATGACGGCGGCCGACATCGTGGCGTCGTGCGAGGCCAGCCTGCGCCGCCTGCAGACCGATGTGATCGACCTCTACCAGATCCACTGGCCCGAGCGCCATGTGCCAGCGTTCGGCAACCTGTATTACGACCCTTCCAAGGAAACCTCGCAAACCCCCATCCGCGAGCAGCTGGAAGCGCTGGCCGGGCTGGTGAAGGCGGGCAAGGTGCGCTACATCGGCCTGTCAAACGAAACCCCGTATGGCGTGCACGAGTTCGTGCGCCTGGCCGAGCAGCACGGCCTGCCGCGTGTGGCCACGGTGCAGAACCCGTACTGCCTGATCAACCGCACCTGGGAAAACGGACTGGATGAAACCTGCCACCGCCTGGATGTGTCTCTGCTGGCCTATTCGCCCCTGGGTTTTGGCCTGCTGACGGGCAAGTACGACGAAAGCGGCATTGCTGGGCCCAATGCCCCGCAGGGTGCGCGCATTGCATCGTATGAATCCGTGCGCAAACAACGCTGGGGCCGCCCCGAGGCGCTGGAGGCATCGCGCCGCTACAACGCACTTGCCCGCGCCAACGGCATGACCCCCACGCAGATGGCGCTGGCGTTCTGCTACACCAAGTGGCAAGTGGCCAGCACCATCATCGGCGTGACGTCGGTGGCGCAGCTGGAGGAAGACCTGAATGCCTGGGGCACCACGCTGTCGCCCGAGGTGCTGAAGGCCATTGACGCTATCCGCTGGGAGCTGCGCGACCCTGCGTTGTGACCGGGGGCAGGGCGTGGCCCTGCGAATAGGCAAGATCAAACCAAGGGGCCGTGCAGGCCCCTTTGTTTTTCTGCGAGTTTGTGCGCGCTGCTGTCAGGCAGTTGCCTCCTGCCGGGTGGTGCGCCCTTCAACCCACGGTGTCCCTTGGGGCTCGCCCAGGTCCCAGAACAGCCCGGCCATCACCGCCAGACCTTCTCGTGCCACGGGCGCCAGCAAATGTTCGTTGGGCGCATGCTGGGCGCAGGCGGGGTACGAGTGCGGCACCCACAGCGTGGGCAGACCGAGCTGGTCGGCAAAGATGTCGTTGGGCAGCGAGCCTGCCAGATTGGGCAGCAGCGTGGCGGGTTGGCCTGCGCTGGCCTGCAGCGAGGCCATCGTCCAGTCCACCCAGGGGTTGTGCAGATCGAGCCGCGTGGCGCCGCAGTGCATGCCCATGGTGATCTCGACCTGGCTGAAGCCATGCGCATCCAGGTGTTCGCGCAGCGTGGCCTGCACGTTCTGCCAATCGGTGCCCACCACAAAGCGCAGCTGGCAGTGCGCCACGGCCTGCGCGGGGATGGCGTTGATGGGCCGCTGCGCGTTACCCGCGCCCAGCGCCAGCACCTCCAGCGTGTTCCAGCCCACCAGCTGCTCTGCGGGGGTCAGGCCGGGCTCGCCCCAGCCGGGGGTGAGCGCGGGGTCATCGGCGCCGGCGCCAATCACCACATCTTTGAGGGCAGTGCGCAGCTTGTCGGGCACCGCAGGCGGCAGCAGGCCTTTGACGAGGATGCGGCCCTTCGCGTCCACCAGCGTGGCCAGGGCGTGCGTGAGCACGGTGGCCGGGTTGGCCAGCACGCCGCCCCAGTTGCCGGAGTGGTAGGCCTTGTCGCGGCTGCGCACCGCGAGAGAGAAGTTGATGGCTCCGCGTGAACCCAGGAAGAGGGTGGGGTGGCCCGCGTTCACGCGGGGGCCGTCGCTGGCCAGAAAAAGGTCGGCCCTCAGCGCGTCACTGTGCTGCTCGCAGAAGGCGGCCAGGCCGGGCGAACCCGCCTCTTCGCCCATCTCCATGAGCAGCGTCACGTTGTAGCCCAGGCGGCCGCCCCGGGCCTCGATGGTGTGGGCGAGTGCGGCCAGGCTCACTGTGTGCTGGCCTTTGTTGTCGGCCGTGCCTCGGCCATACCAGCGCTCGCCTTCGATGGTGAGCTCCCAGGGCGAGAGGCCCTCGCGCCATTGCGCGTCCTGTCCGTTGACCACATCGCCGTGGCCGTAGGTGAGCACGGTGGGGAGCGCAGGGTCTTCCACGCGGCGGGCCACCAAGAAGGGGCCGCCTTGTGGCGACGGGTTGTCGAGCACCTCGCATTCAAAACCCAGGGGCGCGAGCCAGGGCGCCATTTCGTCGGTGAGGTAGGTGTGCAGTTCGGGCGGCACCTTGCCAGTGTCGCTTTCGGTGCGCCAGGCCACACGGCGGCGCAGGTCGGTGGCAAAGCGGCCATCGTCAAAGTAGCGCTGGACGTCTTGAATCAGTTGTTGGCGGTTCATCGTGCAGGTCCTTGTTGGGTGTTCGTCAGTCCACCACGATCTTGGCGCGGTGGGCCAGCGCGCGGTAGCGGCCGATCTCGTCATCGATCATCGCGCGCGTGGCCACCGGCCCCAGGTGCACGGGTTCCATGCCCTGGGTGCGCATCTGTTCCTGCATGCCACTGTCGCGGGTGACGGCTTCCACCTCGGTCACCAGCTTTCGGATGACAGACTGTGGCGTCTTGGCGGGGGCGGCGATGGCATACCAGGCGTCGAACACGGCGTCTGGCAGTTTGAGTTCCTCCACGGTGGGCACCCCCGGCAGCATGCTGGAGCGCGACTTGCCCGCAATGGCCAGGGCGCGCAGCTTGCCGGCCTTCACTTGCGGCGCCGCAGCTGCCACGGTGTCGATACCTAGCTGGATTTCGCCGCCCATGAGGGCGATCAGCGACTGGCTGCTGCCCCGGTAGGGCACGTCCTGCAGCTGGATCCCGGCCGCCTGCTCCAGCAGTGCGCCCGCCAGGTGCGGGCCAGAGCCGGAGCCGAAAGTGGCGTAGTGGATGCTCTTGGGCTTTGCCTTGGCTGCGGCGATCAGTGCGTTCAGGTCCTTGTACGGCGCGCTGACGCTGACGACCAGCACCAGGGGGGCCCGGGCCACGGTGGCCACGGGCACGAGGTCCTTGGCAGGGTCGTAGGGCAGCTTGCTGCGCAAGGCAGGGTTGACCGTGTAGCTGGTGGAGCCCGAAACCAGCAGCGTGTAGCCGTCGGGGTCGGCACGCACCACGGCTTCGGTGCCGATGATGGTGGAGGCACCCGGCTTGTTGTCGATCACCACCGGCGTGCCCAGGCGGCTGGCCAGCTTCTGTGCGAGCGCGCGTGCCACCACGTCGGTGCCGCCACCGGGCGGGAAGGGCACCACCATGCGCACGGGGCGCTGGGGCCAGGCGTCGGCAGGGGCTGCTGCCTGGGCGCAGGCCAGGCTGGCATGGCCGACAAGAACTGCCAGGGTGGCAGACAGGAAAGAGGCTCGAACAAGGCGTTTCATGCGGACTCCGGTGATAGGGCCCCGACAGCGGGCGGCGTGGGAGCAATGGCCACGTGGCGCCCGCGCAAGGGCATGGGTGAATTGGAGCCTCAGGCCATGCAAGATGGATGCTGGTTTACCATTGCTCGGAATAGAGATTTGGCAACTGACCATTGCCTTTTTGTGATTTAAACAGCCATGGCCATTTCACTGCTCAGCCTGCCCTTGCGCTACTTTCTGGAGGTGGCGCGCACCGGCTCTGTCAACCAGGCCGCGCAGCGCCTGCACGTGGCCGCTTCGGCCGTGAGCCGGCAGCTGGGCAAGCTGGAAGACAGCCTGGGTGTGGTGCTGTTCGAGCGCCAGGCGCGCGGCATGAACTTGACCGAGGCGGGCACCCGCCTGCTGGCCCACGCCAGTGCACACGATGCGCAGGCGCTGGAGCTGGTCGAGCAATTGCAGGATCTGTCGGCCCAAGGTGCCCTGCGGGTGCGGCTGGCCTGCACCGAAGGGTTTGCGGCAGCCTTCATGCCGCTGGTCATGGGCGGGTTTCGGCAGGCGTACCCGCAGGTGCAGCTGCAGTTGCAGGTGGCCGTGCCGCAGGAGGTGTCGGCCCTGGTGCTGCGCGGCGAGGCCGATCTGGCGCTGAAGTACAGCACGGCGCCCGAGAAGGGCCTGCAGGTGCTGCACTCGGCCATCGCACCCATTTATGCCGTCATGCCCGCACAGCACCCGCTGGCGCGCCAGCGCAGTGTGAGCGTGGCTGACGTGGTGCGCTACCCACTGCTGCTGGGGGCCGCCAACACCACGGGGCGGCAGCTGTTTGACCTGAGCTGTGCGGTGCAGGGCCTGCGCTATGTGCCTGCTGTGGAGAGCAATTTTTCGTCGGCCTTGTTGCCGCTGCTGAGCGGGCAGGACGTGGTGCTGGCCAGCTACCTCACGGCGGCGCGCTGGGTGGAGGCGGGCCTGCTGGCTGCCCGGCCATTTGACGAAACCCAGCTGCAGCAACGGCGCCTGCAGGTGCTGGCAGCCGAGGGCCGTAGCCAGTCCGCCCTGGTGCAGCAGTTCACGCAAGCGCTGGTGATCGCCATCGAGGAATACGGCAAGCGCAAGGTCGGGCGGCGCCGCAAGGCTACCCCAGCGCCTGCCTCGGTGTTCTGACACATTGCCGCAGATTCCAGCACGCTCACATTTGGATACGGATACCATCGGTGCCCTATCCGCACCACACCATGGCCAAGAAAGAACACGTTTCCGAGACCCAAGCCACCCAGCTGCTCAAGGCGAACAAGGTGGCGTTCACCGAACACCCGTATGAGTACCTGGAGCACGGCGGCGCGATGCACAGCGCCGAGGTGCTGGGTCTGGACCCGTTCACCGTGGTCAAGACCCTCGTCATGCAGGACCAGGACGCCAAGCCGCTCCTGGTGCTGATGCATGGCAACCGCAAGGTCTCCACCAAGAACCTCGCACGCCAGATCGGCGCCAAGTCGGTCGAGCCCTGTGCACCCGAGGTCGCCAACCGGCACAGTGGCTACCTGGTGGGGGGGACGTCTCCGTTTGGCACGCGGCGCACCATGCCGGTTTACATCGAAGAAACCATCCTCGCGTTGCCCCGCATTGCTATCAACGGCGGGCGCCGGGGCTTTCTGGTGCAGCTGGACCCGCAGGTGTGTGTGCAGTTGCTGGGCGCCAAACCGGTGCAGTGCGCGCTGGCAGAATAGGCCGCCGCGCGATACAGCCCGTCAGAAGGCTGACCATTTGATTTCCAAGGAGTTGCTTTGACCGCCGTCTATCCCGTTCTTGCCACCGTGGCCGCCTACCTGCTGGGCTCGCTGTCGTTTGCCGTCATCGTGACGCGTGTCATGGGCCTGAGCGATCCGCGCACCTATGGCAGCAAGAACCCCGGCGCCACCAATGTGCTGCGCTCGGGCAGCAAGGCGGCGGCCATCGTGACCCTGCTGCTCGATGCGATGAAGGGCTGGCTGCCCGTGGCGCTGGTGATGTGGTTTGGCCACCCCTATGGGCTCGAAGACGGCACCGTGGCGCTGGTGGGGCTGGCCGCTTTCCTGGGGCACCTGTGGCCAGTGTTCTTCCGGTTTGAGGGCGGCAAGGGCGTGGCGACGGCACTGGGCGTGCTGGTGGGCATCAGCGGTTGGCTGGGTCTGGCCACGGCGGCTACCTGGCTCATCATTGCGTTCTTCTTCCGCTACTCGTCGCTCGCCTCGTTGGTGGCCGCCGCGTTTGCTCCGGTGTATTACCTGCTGGTGGATGGCGTGGTCTGGTATGCCGAAGGCACGATTGCAGCCTCGATCGTGGTGATGGCGCTGCTGCTGGCCTGGCGGCACCGCGAGAACATCCAGCGCCTGATTGCCGGCACGGAATCACGCCTGGGCAGCAAGAAGGCGAAACCTGCCGAGGGTGAAGTGAGCGCCAAGGCAAAGCCCGCAGCAAAAGCCAAGGCCAAACACTGATGTAGCCACGCGTCCGGTTGGGCGCGTGCCCTGTGTCAGAGCGCGCCGGGCGCCGTCACCAGCCCGCGCAGCCCCGCGCTGTGCTGCGCGGCGTACAGCCCCAGCCGCACCATGGTGCGGTGGTTGAGTTCCAGGCTCACTGCGGACCGGGCCAGGGCCGACTGGATGCGGGGCTTGCCGCTCGCGGTCTGGTACAGGCTGGGCTGGCTGCGGTGGTTGCCGGTGCTGTCCAGCAGGCTGGCCACCAACGGGTGGTTGGCCTTGTCGCTGCGGCGCAGCACGATGGCGGTTTCGCCGTTGTCCAGTTTGACAAACGTACCTGGGGGGCACAGGCCGATAGAGCGCACCAGGGTGTAGCTGACCTCGTCGCGCTGGTCCACCTCTTGTCCCACGATGGCACGCACCGAATCGGTGGCGCTGCGCCCGGCGCGGGATTTGCGCGGGCTGATCATGGCGGCATACCGGTCAATGGTGCCGAGGATGCGGGTGAGCCGGTCTATCGGCTCCTGGTTGGCCAAAGGCACGCGTTCGGCAATGCTGGCATGGTGTTGCCCCACCACGTCCAGCCAGAGCGGATCGTTGATGAACAGGCGTTCCAGCAGCAGCATGCTGTCTTCGGGGTGGCTCTTGATGGCCTCCTGCTGCTCTACCGTGGGGCGCTCGCGCTGCACGGCCAGTTCGTCCTGCAGGGTCGTCATGCCAATGTTCATGGTGAGTGCCGCACGCACCAGGCTGTCGCGCTCACGCTGCGGCAGCTTGAGCTCCAGCGCCATGATGTGGCACAGCGTGCCGCACACCAGCGCGTGCGATGCGCTGTAGCCCACGGTGGATGTGGAGGCATGCTGGAACATCAGGTACAGCGCCGCGTCGATGTCGTGCGCCACCAGGTCTTGCAGCCAGGCATCAAACTGCCGCACCTTGCCCGGAAAGTCCTGCACTTGCAGCGGCCGACTCAGCAGCACCGACAGGGCCGACTCCAGGTCGGACCAGAGGCTGAGCAGGTCTTCGTACTCCCCTTCGGAGTGCGCGTGGGTGGAGGAGGGGTGTGCGGACATTGCGGGTGTACAGGCGTCAGTGGCGCTTTTCGAGCACCATCTGGTCGTTGGTGCGGGTCATCTGGAACTCGTTCAGGAAGCTGTTGCCCAGCAGCACATAGGGCATGGGCTGCGAGGTGATGATGGCCTCTACCCCAAAGACCTCGACGTCGCCGATGCGGATGGAGTCGAGCTTCATGCGCCAGCCCTGGGCGACGCCATTGGCAGTGTTCACGCGCACCGGCTGGCCGCTTTGGTAGTTGAGGCCCATACGCTCTGCATCCGGCCGCCCGATGGCGACGGTGGAGGCCCCGGTGTCCACCATGTACTGCATCACCTGCCCGTTGATGGTGCCGCTGTTCACAAAATGGCCTCTGCCATCTGCCACCAGCAAAATGCGTTTGCCGCTGCCACTGCGTCCGCCCACGCTCACGGGCGCCTCGCCCAGTCGCAGTGTGCGCCGTGCGCCCTGGATCTCCACGGTGGCTTCGTCCTTGGCGACGGCGATGACTTTCACCCCCTGGAACTCATCCCCAGCGCCCACCGCCTTGGGCGGGTTGGCATTCACCACGATCAGCGCCTTGCTGCCCAGTACACCCGCCAGCGCCACAGCCTGCGCATGCGCCCAGGTGGGGCCCAGCAGCAACCCGATGCACAGGGCGAGGAGGCGCTGATACCGGCGCAGCCCTGGTGAGAGCAGCCGCGCAAGGACCGCCCCGCCGCGCTGGCGGCGTCCCCCTGCCTGCAGCGCTCCGCGCTGCGAGAGCGGGGGGAGGGCCCGCAGGACCTCAGCGGGGTGTCGCTTCATATCAGTCGCGGAAGTTGTCGAACGACAGCGGCACGTCCGTCACATCCTTGCGGATCAAGGCCATGGCGGCCTGCAGGTCGTCGCGCTTGGCACCAGTCACGCGCACCTTGTCTTCCTGAATAGCGCCTTGCACCTTGAGCTTGCTTTCCTTGAGCAGCTTCTGGATCTTCTTGGCCAGCTCGCTCTCGATGCCGTTGCGCACCTTGATGACCTGCTTGACCTTGTCGCCGCCCATTTTCTGCACATCGCCCATGTCCAGAAAACGCACATCCACGCTGCGTTTGGTGAGCTTGTTGCGCAGAACATCTTCAATCTGGGTGAGCTGGAAATCAGCATCGCCGATCAGCGTGATGTCCTTGTCCTTGATCTCGATGCTGGCAGAGGTGCCCTTGAAGTCGAAACGGGTGGCGATTTCCTTGGCGGTGTTCTCGACGGCGTTTTTCACTTCAACCAGATTGGCTTCGCAGACGGTGTCAAAAGATGGCATGGTGGGTCTCTATCTCGGGGAAAACAGGTGCAGATATGGGGGCGGATCGCAGGGAGCCAAAAGGCCGGGTGCGACAATCGGGCCAATGGTAGTCGAGAAAAACGCCCCTTTACAGCCCTGCAACACCTTCGGCATTGCCGCGCGCGCCCAAACCCTGGTGCGAGTGCATTCGGTGGACGATCTGCGGGCTGTGCTGGCAGCCCCCCAGCTCGCGCCCGCACCGAAATTTGTGCTGGGCGGCGGCAGCAACATCATCCTGACCGGTGACGTGAAGTCCGTCGTGCTCAAGATGGAAATCAAGGGCCTGCGCCTGGTGGATGAAACGCCCAAGGCCTGGATCGTGGAGGCGGGTGCTGGCGAAGTCTGGCACGACGCCGTGGCCTGGACGCTGGCGCACGGCTATCCCGGGTTGGAGAACCTGGCCCTGATCCCGGGCACGGTGGGGGCATCGCCCGTGCAGAACATTGGCGCGTATGGCGTGGAGCTGCAGGACCGTTTTGAGTCGCTCGACGCCATCGACCTGGCTACGGGCCAGTCGTTCAGCCTGGATGCTGCGCAATGCGGTTTTGGCTACCGTGATTCCGTTTTCAAGCATGCACCTTCCGAAGCGCAGGATGGCAGCGGGCTGCCGCGCGGCATGGGTCTGGCAGGCCGGGCGGTGATCACCCATGTGCGCTTTCGACTGCCCAAGCCCTGGAAGCCGGTACTGGGCTACCTGGACCTGGAGCGCCGCCGCGCCGAGGCGGGGGTGGAACACCCCAGTGCCCAGCAAATTTTTGACTGGGTCTGCGACATTCGCCGCGCGAAACTACCCGACCCTGCCGTGGTGGGCAACGCGGGCAGCTTCTTCAAGAACCCCACCGTGTCGCCCGACCAGTGCGCCGACATCATCGCCCGCGAGCCCAAGATCGTGCACTACCCCATGCCCGACGGCAGCATCAAGCTGGCGGCGGGCTGGCTGATCGATGCCTGCGGCTGGAAAGGCAAATCCATCGGCAAGGCCGGGGTGTACGAGAAGCAGGCCCTCGTGCTGGTCAACCGGGGGCAGGGCGCTGACAGCGTGACAGGGGGCGAGGTCATGACCCTGGCCAAGGCCATCCAGACGAGTGTGTACGAGCGCTTTGGCATCCGGCTGGAGCCCGAGCCGGTGGTGGTGTAGCGCGAAGTCTGAGGCGACCGCTGCGCCTCGAAAGAGCCGGTGTCGCGCCTGGTACGAGACCCCAATGAAAAAGCCACCCCAAGGGTGGCTTTTGCTCATCTATTGATAGCTGGAGAGGCAAATTGCACTAGCGCTACCAGCCATTTTTGCTCCCAATGAGCCGCCAAGCAGCTTCCGGTGGCAACCGGGGAGGCTTGGGGCCCATGGGGCGAGTGCTGCCTTACTTGCGGTCGTTGTCCAGCTGGGCCAGGGCGGCATTGCCTCCCAGGGACAACAGGCCCGCGCGCGAGTACACGCCCAGCTTGCCGCGCGTGTCCGAGATGTCCAGGTTGCGCATGGTCAGCTGGCCAATGCGGTCCAGCGGGCTGAACGGCGCGTCTTCCACCTTTTCCATCGACAGGCGCTCGGGGGCGTAGGTCAGGTTGGGCGACTCGGTATTCAGCAGCGAATAGTCGTTGCCACGGCGCAGTTCCAGCGTCACGGTGCCGGTCACGGCGCGGGCCACCCAGCGCTGGGCGGTTTCGCGCAGCATGATGGCCTGGGGGTCGAACCAGCGGCCCTGGTACAGCAGGCGGCCCAGCTTCAGGCCATTCATGCGGTACTGCTCGATGGTGTCTTCGTTGTGGATGCCAGTCACCAGGCGCTCGTAGGCGATGTGCAGCAGCGCCAGGCCGGGGGCTTCGTAGATGCCGCGGCTCTTGGCTTCGATGATGCGGTTTTCGATCTGGTCGCTCATGCCCAGGCCATGGCGGCCGCCGATGCGGTTGGCTTCAAGGATCAGCTCGACGGGGTCGTTGAACTCCTTGCCGTTCAGCGCCACGGGCTGGCCTTCATTAAAGGTCACGGACACTTCCTCGGCCTTCACTTCGACCTCGGGCTTCCAGAACGCCACACCCATGATGGGGTTGACGATGCGGATGCCGCTGGACAGGAACTCCAGGTCCTTGGCCTCGTGGGTGGCGCCCAGCATGTTGCTGTCGGTGCTGTAGGCCTTCTCGGCGCTCATCTTGTAGCCAAAGCCGGCCTGCGTCATGAACGCCGACATTTCGGCGCGGCCGCCCAGCTCGTCGATGAACAGTTGGTCCAGCCACGGCTTGTAGATCTTGAGCGAGGGGTTGGTCAGCAGGCCGTAGCGGTAGAAGCGCTCGATGTCGTTGCCCTTGAAGGTCGATCCGTCGCCCCAGATGTTGACGTCGTCCTCCTTCATCGCGGCCACCAGCATGGTGCCGGTCACGGCGCGACCCAGGGGGGTGGTGTTGAAGTAGGTCAGGCCGCCGGTGCTGATGTGGAAGGCGCCAGCCTGCAGGGCGGCAATGCCTTCGTGGGCCAGTTGCGTGCGGCAGTCCACCAGGCGGGCCTTCTCGGCGCCGTATTCCATGGCCTTGCGGGGGATGGCGTCGTAGTCGGGCTCGTCGGGCTGACCCAGGTTGGCGGTGTAGGCGTAGGGCACGGCGCCCTTGAGCTTCATCCAGTGCAGTGCGGCGCTGGTGTCCAGGCCGCCGGAGAAGGCGATGCCGACCTTTTGGCCGAGGGGGAGGTTCTGGAGGATGGTTGCCATGGAGTCTTCTTCAAAAATGATAGCTGCCAGCGCATTGTGGACTAGCGCTAGAGGCCAAAATCAATCAAATTTCAGCCCGAACATCTCAGCCGAAATGGCAGATGTAGTGGTAGGCCTCGGTCACGCGGATGTCGAACTTGGAATTGCCGGGCACGCTGAACTTCTCGCCTGCGGACGATTTCACCCATGCGTCGGTACCAGCCAGCTTGTATTCGCACGAGCCCGCCACGCATTCCATGATTTCAGGGGCGCCGGTGTTGAACGTGAGCGTTGCGGGCAGCACCACGCCCACCGACTTCTTCGTGCCGTCCGGGAAGGTGATGCCGTGGCTCACGCACTTGCCGTCAAAGTACACATTGGCCTGGGTGGTGACGGACACGCCGTCGATTTTTTCGGTGGTCATGGATGCGCGGGTAGGAATGGAGGAAACCCGCGATTTTAGGGCAGGGTGCTGACGCATTGGGCTGTGCGAACCAACGAAACCCATGCCCGCCGCCGCTTGCATCAAGAAAAAGAGCCCCGCAGGGCTCTTTGTTCACTGGCTTGTGAGGCTATGCTGCCAGCCTTCAACGCCAGTAAGGGTTGCGGTGGTGCGGGTAGTAGGGGCGGCCGCTGTCGTAGCCGTATTCAATCACCGTCACCGGGGGCGTCACATAGGTGGGGGGAGCCTGGTACACCGGCTGCACGGGGTAGGTGGAGGTCACCACACCCGGTTGGCTGTAAACACCCTGAGCCGCATACGGGTCGGGTTGTGTGGAATAGGTCTGGCCAGCGGGCTGCACGTTCACCGGGATCCAGCGGCCTGGGTCGTTCTGGGTGCGGGTGGTGTACTGGCGGCCTGCGTATTCATACACCACGTTGTAGCCTACGGTACGGTTTTCGTAGTACGTCTCGGTGGAGCAACGCTGCACGTTCTGGTATTGCGGCTGGCCGTTGCCCTCGATCTGGTTGCCTACTACGGCGCCACCCAGCACCCCGATGGCGGTGGCTGCTGCGCGACCGCTGCCCTTGCCGATGGTATTGCCCACAGCGCCCCCGGCAATCGCGCCAATCACAGCGCCGGCGCCCGTCGTGCGGTTGCCGTTGTAGACGGTCTCGTTGCCACACACCTGCTGCGGAACGCCGACCTGCTGAATGATGGGCGTGGCAGACAGCACACGGCCTTGTTCCTGAGCGCTGGCCACGACGGCGACGGCTGCCAGGGCAGAAAAAATGACGATCTTTTTCATGGAGAAACTCCTTTCGGGTCGGTACATAACGCACCAGACTGCAGAAAAGTTTAGGCCCGCAAGGTCAATTCGGGGCCCGGACGCCGTAAATCTGCGTAAAGATTTGTGCGATTTTCCCGCGTTCCCCGTCCCAAGTCAGCCCTTGGATGCGCCATTCAGCCCGCCAGGCCACTGCTCCGGCACAAATCCGACGGTCACATGCAGGCCTTGGGCGTCCTGCCACTGCACCACGGGGCGCTTGATCACACTGGTTTGTTGCTGCATCAGCGCACTGGCGCTCGCGTCGTCCTGCACCGATGCCTGTGTGGCTGCGTCCAGCTTGCGCCAGGTGGTCCCTTGACGATTTACCAGCTTCTGCCAGCCCACAGCCTTCAGCCAGCCAGGGAGCAGCTCGGTGGGAACGCCTTGCTTTTTGAAGTCATGAAACTGGACTTCCAGCCCTTGTTCTGCAAACCAGGCGCGGGATTTTTTGACGGTATCGCAGTTGGGGATGCCGTAGACGGTGATGGCGGTATTCATGCCGCGCATCATCCTCGAAATCGCGGGGGTGAATGCTGGCTCGGCGACAATCCCTGGCTGTATGCAAACCAAACCCCACACCCTGGAAGGCTGGCTGCGCCATTGCGAGCAGCTGCACCCCCGCAACATTGATATGGGCCTGGATCGGGTCGCCGAAGTCGCCCGCCGCATGGCGCTGCGGTTCGAGTGCCCGGTGATCACGGTGGCGGGCACCAACGGAAAAGGATCGACCTGCGCCATGCTCGAAGCGGTGGCGCTGCAGGCGGGTTATCGCACCGGCGTGTACACCTCACCGCATTTGGTGCACTTTGAGGAGCGCTGTCGTGTGCATGGCGAAATCGTGTCGGCGGCGGACCTGGTACCCCATTTCGAGGCGGTGGAGAGCGCCAGAACTCAGAACGGAAACGAGGTGTCTCTCACGTACTTTGAGTTCACCACCCTGGCCATCCTGCGCTTGATGAGCCATGCGTTGCTGGATGTGGCAATTCTCGAAGTCGGCCTCGGAGGGCGTCTGGATGCCACGAACGCGATCGACACCGACTGCGCCATCATCACCAGCATCGATATCGACCACACAGAATTTCTGGGTCCGGACCGCGAGAGCATTGGCCGCGAAAAGGCGGGCATCATGCGCACGGGGCGCCCAGCCATCGTGAGCGACCCCATGGCCCCGCAGAGCGTTGTGGATCACGCGCGGGAGATCGGCGCCGATTTGTGGAGTTTTGGGCGCGATTTCAATTTCTCGGGCGACAAGCAGCAGTGGAGCTGGGCTGGCCGGGGGCGGCGCTATGCCGGGCTGGCCTACCCGTCGTTGCGGGGGGCCAACCAGCTGGTGAACGCCTCGGGCGTGCTCGCCGCTTTTGAGGCATTGCGTGATCGGCTGCCGGTGACCGCCCAGGCCGTGCGCAACGGCATGGCCATGGTGGAGTTGCCGGGACGTTTTCAGATTGTGCCGGGGCAACCGACCCTGGTGCTGGATGTGGCGCACAACCCGCACTCCGTGGCGGCGCTCACGGCCAACCTGGATGCGATGGGGTTCTTCCCCGTCACCCACGCGGTGTTTGGCGCCATGGCGGACAAGGACCTGGCGCCCATGCTGGCCAAGGTCGGGCCTCTGGTGGACCGTTGGTATTTCACCGATCTGCCCACTCCGCGCGCTGAGTCGGCCGCCGTGTTGCAGCAGAAGTGGAATGCCGTGCATATGGTGGCGGGCGGTCGTCGGGACGTTGCATCCAGCTTGCATGCCGACCCACTGCAGGCCCTGCAGGCGGCGGTGGCCGCCGCAGACCCCGCTGATAGAATCGTGGTCTTTGGCTCGTTCTATACGGTGGGTGGGGTGTTGATCAATGGAACACCCCGCTTGCACGCCAAACATATGGGCGCCTGAGCGCCTCACGAGTCCTTAGTCCATGGCATTTTTCAAGTTCCGGTGGCCCGGTCAGGGTGAGCAGCAACAGGCCGAAAAGCCGTCCAAGCGCCCGCGCACACCACAGGCTGAGAGCATCGAAGTGATGCGCCGCCGCGCCCGGCACCGTTTGATTGGCGCTGCAGTGCTGGTGCTGGTGGGGGTCATCGGGTTTCCGTTGCTGTTTGATACCCAGCCACGGCCTATCCCTGTGGACATTCCCATCGAGATCCCAGACCGCAACAAGGTGGCTCCCCTGGTGGTGCCTGCGCCAGTGGCTGAACCTATCGCCGCCAAGCCTGCTGCACCCTCCACCCCAGAGCCAGCCCCGACGGCTGCTGCGCAGCGGCCTGCGCCTTCGCGCACTGCCGCAGCCAATGGCTTGGCGGACGGTGAAGAACTGGTGCCTAGCGCTCGTACAGCAGCAGCCAAACCTGCGCCAGCCTCAGCGGTTGCCCCCCCAAAGCCCGAGGTGAAACACGAGGCCAAGCCGCCTGCTGCTCCCGCACCTTCTCCCGTCCCTGAGCCCAAGCCTGCACGTGCAGACGATTCGGCACGTGCCCGCGCCCTGTTGGAAGGCCGCAGCACCGAGGCGCCAGCCGCCGCCAGTGCCGAGGAAGCGCGCTTCATCGTGCAGGTGGGGGCGTTTGCTGATGCCGAAAAGGCCCGCGAAGCACGCACGAAGGTGGAACGGGCGGGTCTCAAGACCTATACGCAGGTGGTGGACACCAAGGACGGAAAGCGCACCCGGGTGCGTGTGGGTCCGTTCACCAACCGGGCAGAGGCAGACAAGGCGGCGGCGCGCATCAAGTCGCTGGACCTGTCGGCGTCGGTGCTGACCCTGTAAACATTGATCAGGCTGCCGCTTGTCCATGGCTGCGTTGGATTGGGTGTTTGTGGCCGTGTTGCTGGCCTCCATGCTGATAGGTGCGTGGCGCGGACTGGTGTTTGAAGTGCTGTCGGTGTTGGGTTGGGTGGCGTCTTTTTTTGTGGCGCAATGGTTTGCGGCCGATGCAGCGGCCTTGTTGCCCATGGGTGGTTCGGGCGAGTCGCTGCGGTATGCAGCCGGTTTTGTCGTGGTGTTTGTGGCTTCGGTTTTTGCCTGTGGTTTTCTGGCATGGCTGGCCAAGAAGCTGGTGGAAGCTGTAGGGCTGCGCCCGGCGGACCGCACCCTCGGTGCCGTCTTTGGTGTGTTGCGCGGCCTCGTTTTGTTGCTTGCTGTGGCCGTGGTGGCTGGCATCACCCCCGTGCACGAGGCACAGTGGTGGCAGGAGTCGCGGGGCGCGCCGGTCTTGGCCGAAGTGCTCAAGGGGTTGAAACCGGCGCTGCCGGACGAATTTGGAAGGCATCTGCCTTCGTGAGATCGAAGCGGCAGCGGCCAGAAGCTGCTGCCGTTGGATGACCGCGGGGCTGTTCCCGCAAACGGATGGAATACAACTATGTGTGGAATCGTCGGCGTCGTCAGTCCTGCGCCCGTCAATCAGCTGATCTATGACGCTTTGCTGCTTTTGCAGCATCGTGGTCAGGATGCTGCTGGCATCGTGACCCAGCAGGGCCGCAAATTCTTCATGCACAAGGCCAAGGGCATGGTGCGCGACGTTTTTCGCACGCGCAACATGCGCGCTCTGCCGGGCAATGTGGGGCTGGGTCAGGTGCGTTACCCCACCGCCGGCAACGCCTACAGCGAAGAAGAGGCGCAACCGTTTTACGTCAATGCCCCGTTCGGCATCGTGTTGGTGCACAACGGTAATCTGACGAACGCCCGCGAACTGCGCACCGAGCTGTTCCAGACGGACCACCGCCACACCAACACGGAAAGTGATTCGGAAGTCCTTCTGAACGTGTTTGCGCACGAACTCGAACGCGCCACGCGGGGCGTGCCTCTGCAGCCCGAGGACGTTTTCACTGCCGTGCGTGCGGTGCACAAGCGCATCAAGGGTTCCTATGCTGTGATCGCGCTGATCGCAGGCCACGGTCTGCTGGCCTTCCGCGACCCGCACGGCATCCGCCCGCTGGCCATGGGCCGCAGCCAGGACGGCACCGTGATGGTGGGCAGTGAGTCGGTGGCGCTGGAGGGCACCTCCCATGTGTTCGAGCGCAACATCAATCCGGGCGAAGCGATTTTCATCACGCTGGACGGACAGGTTCACGCCAGCCAGTGCGCAGAGAATCCGCAGCTCAACCCTTGCATCTTCGAGTTTGTGTACCTTGCGCGGCCCGATTCGGTGCTTGACGGCATCTCGGTCTACCAGGCGCGTCTGAACCTGGGTGAAGCCTTGGCCAAGCGTGTGGTGTCCACCGTGCCGCCCAACGAGATCGATGTGATCATCCCCATCCCCGAGTCCAGTCGCCCCAGCGCTACCCAGTTGGCTCATCTGCTCGGCGTCCCGTACCGGGAAGGTTTCGTCAAAAACCGTTACGTGGGTCGCACCTTCATCATGCCCGGGCAGGGCGTGCGCAAAAAGTCGGTGCGCCAGAAGCTCAATGTGATTGGCAGCGAATTCAAAGGCCGCAACGTGTTGCTGGTGGATGACTCTATTGTGCGTGGCACGACCAGCCGCGAGATCGTGCAGATGGCGCGTGACGCGGGTGCCCGCAAGGTGTACCTCGCCAGCGCGGCGCCGCCCGTGCGCTACCCCAACGTGTATGGCATCGACATGCCTACCAGCAGCGAACTGGTGGCCCACGGTCGGACGGTCGAAGAGATTCGCCAGGCCATCGGCTGCGACGCTCTCATCTATCAGGATGTAGATGGCATGAAGAGGGCGGTGGGTGCGCTCAACAGTGCGATTGTCGGGTTCGATGCGTCGTGTTTTGACGGCGTGTACGTGACGGGTGACATCACTGCGGAAGGGATTGCCAGCCTGAATGAGGGGCGTGTAGGTGCAGAGGAGGGCGAGGAAGATACCTCGCGCCTTGCTTTGCCCAATGCGCAGGAAGCGTAGCCAAGGGCTTGCGCAGCCACCGCAGACCATCGCACGCGATGCTGTGCCCCCGGTTGTGCGCGTGATGCCCTAGCCGGGTCGGGCTGCGCCCGACGGATTGATCCTAGTTTGAACTGGCCCCATGGAGGGCCAGCATTGATTGTTATGACTGAAACCACTGCCACCAGCACGGGCCGCATACGCACCCGTTTTGCACCGTCTCCCACCGGCTTCATCCACCTGGGCAATATCCGCTCGGCGCTGTATCCCTGGGCGTTTGCCCGTGCCACGGGGGGGGATTTCATTTTGCGCATCGAAGACACCGACCTGGAGCGCTCCAGCCAGGCGGCGGTGGACGTCATCATCGAGGGCATGGCCTGGTTGGGTCTGAACCACGACGAAGGCCCGTTCTATCAGATGCAGCGCATGGATCGCTACAAGGCGGTCCTGGCAGAGTTGCAGGCCGCCGGTCACGTGTATCCCTGCTACATGAGCGTGGCTGAGCTGGATGCCCTGCGCGAGCGGCAGATGGCTGCCAAGGAGAAGCCTCGCTACGACGGCACATGGCGTCCTGAAGTTGGCAAGACCTTGCCAGCCGTTCCTGAAGGCGTGCAGCCGGTGCTGCGTTTCAAGAACCCACAGGGCGGCGTTGTGGCCTGGGACGACAAGGTCAAGGGCCGCATTGAGATCAGCAATGATGAGCTGGATGACCTGGTCATCGCACGGCCCGATGGCACGCCCACCTACAACTTCTGCGTGGTGGTGGACGATATCGACATGGCGATCACGCACGTGATCCGAGGCGATGACCATGTGAACAACACGCCGCGTCAGATCAACATCTTCCGCGCCCTGGGCAAGGAACCTCCGGTCTATGCCCACCTGCCCACCGTGCTGAACGAGCAGGGCGAGAAGATGAGCAAGCGCAACGGCGCCAAGCCCGTGACGCAATACCGCGATGAAGGCTATCTACCCGATGCCATGGTGAACTATCTGGCGCGTCTGGGCTGGAGTCACGGCGACGATGAGATCTTCAGCCGCGAGCAGTTTCTGCAGTGGTTCAACCTCGACCATCTGGGCCGAAGCGCTGCGCAGTTTGACGAAGCCAAGCTGCGCTGGGTGAATGCCCAGCACCTGAAAGCCATGGCTGATGACGCTTTGGCCGCGCTGGTTGCTCCGCAATTGCAGGCGCGTGGTGTTTCTGCTGAGGCGCTGGCCGATGGGCGTCTGCCCCGGATCTGTGCGCTGTTCAAAGACCGGTGCGACACCACCGTCGTGCTTGCCAACTGGGCGCAGGTGTTCTATGGCGACGTGACTCCGGTGGATGCAGAGCGCGCTCAGCATGTCACCGACGCCATTGCGCCCGCTTTGGACGCACTGGCTGATGCACTGTCTGCCTGCGAGTGGGACAAGGCATCCATCAGCGCGGCGTTCAAGCAGGTGCTGACGGCTCAGGGTCTGAAGATGCCCCAGCTGGCGATGCCTGCGCGTGTCCTGACGGTCGGAACCGCCCACACGCCATCGGTCGATGCTGTGCTGGAACTGGTCGGACGTGAAAAAGTTATAGCGCGTTTGCGAAACCGCTAAAAATCTGTCTATAATTCAAGGCTCAGGTGATGACAACAAATACAAAGTGTTTGAAGTCATTCAGTGGGGGTATAGCTCAGCTGGGAGAGCGCTTGCATGGCATGCAAGAGGTCATCGGTTCGATCCCGTTTACCTCCACCACGTCGCTTGATAACGGTTAGTTCCAAGGTTTTGACCCTATCGTCTAGAGGCCTAGGACATCACCCTTTCACGGTGAGTACCGGGGTTCGAATCCCCGTAGGGTCGCCAAGTTTGTAGCACTTGGCTTGTGTTGATAAATACAAGCGAAAAGCTGCCTGCCAGGAGTGGTAGTTCAGTTGGTTAGAATACCGGCCTGTCACGCCGGGGGTCGCGGGTTCGAGTCCCGTCCACTCCGCCAGTCATATGCCTTTGCAGCTCTTTTGGGTGCACTGGTTTTTCTTTGGCGTAAGTCGAAGAAGTTTGGGGGTATAGCTCAGCTGGGAGAGCGCTTGCATGGCATGCAAGAGGTCATCGGTTCGATCCCGTTTACCTCCACCAAATTTGTAAGTGGTAGTTCGGTTAGTTCCAAGGTTTTGACCCCATCGTCTAGAGGCCTAGGACATCACCCTTTCACGGTGAGTACCGGGGTTCGAATCCCCGTGGGGTCGCCAAGTTTGTAGCACTTGGCTTGTGTTGATAAATACAAGCGAAAAGCTGCCTGCCAGGAGTGGTAGTTCAGTTGGTTAGAATACCGGCCTGTCACGCCGGGGGTCGCGGGTTCGAGTCCCGTCCACTCCGCCAGATATCAACCGCTGCAGTCGCAAGGCTGCAGCGGTTTTTTTATGCCTTGTTCTAATGCGCCCTGCGCTGGCAGGCTGTGCAAGCAGCGTGAGGCGGGGACCGCTACTGGGATTCGACCTGTTACAAGTGGTGGGGCCTGTGCAAGAATCGTCGGTACCCGGCCACGCCGCCATACCGCTCAGGCGGGCCTCACAGATCCATCCAGCGCCCATGAACCTTATTCGGCTGCAGATCCACCCACAGCACCTGGCCAGCTTCAAAGCCGTGGCGCCGGTGCTTTCCCTGTTAACCGGTGGGGTGATCGCAGCGTGGGTCTATTTTTCTGTGGTCAGCCCACAGCGGGTGGGGCATTACCTCACGTTGCACCAAGTGCTGGAGACGCTGTCTATTGCAGTGTCTGCCCTGGTGTTTGCGGTGGGATGGAAGGCGCACAGTCTCAATCCGCAGCGCAACGTGCTCATCCTGGCCTGCGGCTTCCTGGGCGTGGCGATCCTGGATTTTTCGCACATGCTGTCATTTGCCGGCATGCCCGACTACATCACGCCCAACTCGGTAGCCAAAGGCATCAATTTCTGGTTGCCCGCCAGATACCTGGGGGCGCTGACGCTCCTGGCTGCGGTGACGCTGCACTGGCGCGTGCCTGGCGATGCGGCCGCACCCGGCCCTGGCAGATTTGTTGTGCTGATGCTGGTATTGGCTGCAGTGGCCGCCATTCATGCTGTTGTGTTCTGGTTTCCTCAGTGGTACCCGCAGACCTATGACGCCCAGGGGCTCACGCCGTTCAAGATCGCCTCCGAGTACGGCGTGGTGGCCTTGTATGCAGCATCGCTGGGCGTGCTGCTGCACTGGGCGCGGGAGCGTGCCGCCTTTGATGTGGCCAGACTCTTCGCGGCCGTGTGGGTGATGGCACTGAGCGAGTTCTTTTTCACGTTCTACATCATCGCTACCGATCCATTCAATCTGCTGGGCCACATATACAAGGTGGTGGGGTACTACTACCTCTACCGGGCCATCTTTGTGGGCACCATTGAGGCGCCGTATCGGGTGCTCAAGCAGTCCGACAAAGCCATGCGCGCTGTGCTGGATGCAGTGCCCGACCTGATGTTCGAGGTGACCCGCGATGGCCACTACGTGCAGATCCATACGCGCCAGCCCGAGCTGTTGCTGATGCCAGCCAGCGAGGTGGTGGGCCGCTCTATCCACGACATCTTGCCCCCAGCGGCCGCAGCGGTAGCGCAGGCTGCAATCGATACGGCGGCTGACCAGGGCCTGGCCCGTGACTTCCAGTACGCGCTGGACTTGCCTGATGGCAAGCACTGGTTTGAGCTGTCTGTGGCGCGCAAGGTGATGGACGATGAAGCGGACGATCACTTTGTGGTGCTGTCGCGTGACATCACGCAGCGCGTTCAGACGCTCGATACTTTGCGCAAGCTGCGCCATGCCGTGGAGCAGGCGCCCAATTCCATCTTCATTGCGGGCGCTGATGGCAACATCGAATACGTGAACCCTGCGTTCACCGCCACGACGGGCTACAGCCCCGAGGAGGCGATAGGCCGCAACCCGCGCCTGCTCAGCGCAGGGGCCACGCCAGCCAGCGTGTATGCCGACCTGTGGGCGCATTTGACGTCAGGCCGTCCGTGGCGCGGCGAGTTCGTGAACCGGCGCAAGGGCGGAGGCGAGTACAACGAGTCCGCCATCATCTCGCCACTGCACGACGAGCAGGGTCGCATCACCCACTACCTGGCCGTGCAAGAGGACGTGACGGAACGTCGGCGTGACGAGGAGCGCATCCGCAAGCTGATCAACTTCGATGCGCTGACGGGCCTGCCCAACCGCACGATGTTCGCGTCCCGGTTCAGCCAGGCCCTTGCACTGACGCAACGCAGCGGCCATCAACTCGCGCTGCTGTACCTGGACCTGGATCACTTCAAGAATGTGAACGACTCGCTCGGTCACCAGGTAGGGGACGGCTTGCTCATCGAGATCGCACACCGGTTGCAGTCGGTGGTGCGCGATGAAGACACGGTGTCGCGGCAAGGCGGGGACGAGTTCGTGATCGTGCTGCCGCTCACCGATGCGCAGCAGGCAGCCCATGTGGCCGATGAGCTGCAGGCGCAGGTGCGCCGTATCTGCAAGCTGGAGCACCACGAGCTGGTGGTGACTTCTTCCATCGGTATTGCGATGTACCCCGAGGATGGGAGTGACTTCGAGACCCTGGCGCAGCGCGCCGACGCGGCCATGTTCCGTGCCAAAGAGTCCGGGCGTGACACCTACCGGTTCTTCTCGGCGGACATGCAGGCCCGGTCGCTCAGGGTGCTGCAAATCGAGAACGCCCTGCGGAGTGCTTTGGTGCTGGGCCAGCTGACACTGCATTACCAGCCACAAATCCGGCTGAAGGATCGGCGACTGGTGGGCGTGGAGGCCTTGCTGCGCTGGACGCACCCCGAGCTGGGCGCTGTCAGTCCGGCGGAATTCATCCCGGTAGCAGAGAGCAGCGGCCAGATTTTGGGCATCGGCGAATGGGTGCTGCGCACTGCGCTGGCCCAGGCCCGGCAGTGGCGTGATGCAGGCCATACCGAGTTGGTGGTGGCGGTGAACCTGTCGATGGTCCAGTTTCGCCACCCGGGTCTGGTGGACATGGTGGGACGGGCGCTGGCCGACAGCGACGTGCCACCGCAGATGCTGGAGCTGGAGCTGACCGAAAGCATCGCCATGGATGCTCCGGAGCAGGTGATTGCCATCGTGCGGCAGCTGTATGACCTGGGCGTGCAACTGTCCATCGACGACTTTGGCACCGGGTATTCGTCGTTCAGTTACATCCAGCGGCTCAAGGTGCACAAGCTCAAGATCGACCAGTCGTTTGTGCGCCATCTGGGTGAAGACCCCAGTGCGCCCCACATCGTGCGCGCCATCATCGGCCTGGCGCAAAGCCTGGGTCTGGAGACCATCGCCGAAGGTGTGGAGACGGTTGCGCAGCGCGATGTGCTTTTGGGACTGGGCTGCGACACGGGGCAGGGCTACCACTTCAGCCGCCCCGTGCCCGCCGCCGACTTGCAGGGGCTTCTCACCCAGGGCCACGCGGTATTGGGTTGAGAGGGCCGGAGGTCGAGACGAGAGTCACCGCCCAAAGAAAACCGCCGCGTTGTGAGCGCGGCGGTGTGGGTATCAGCAAAGGGTTTGGCTCGCGGCAGTCCCGTGGCCTGTGCAGGCTCCTGGTGGACTGTTTTGGTACCAAACCGGCGCCATGCGCCAGAGGAATATGCCTGAGATGCTATCGAAAGAGTAGCGTTCAGGTATGCCTCTTTGACTTCTGCCCCAGCTCAGCGTGGAGCCAGGCGAATGGCGCCGTCCAGACGGATCACCTCGCCATTGAGCATGTCGTTCTCAAGGATGTGGCGCACCAGCTTGGCGTAGTCCTGCGGGGTGCCCAGCCGGCTGGGGAAGGGCACGCCAGCGGCCAGCGCGTCCTGCACTTCTTGCGGCATGCCAAACAGCATGGGGGTGCCGAAGATGCCGGGCGCAATGGTCATGTTGCGGATGCCGTTGCGTGCCAGGTCACGGGCAATCGGCAGGGTCATGCCCACCACACCGCCCTTGGAGGCTGCATAAGCGGCCTGGCCGATCTGGCCGTCATAGGCAGCCACGCTGGCCGTGGAGATCAGCACGCCACGTTCGCCGGTGGACTCTGGCTCGTTCTTGCTCATGGCCTCAGCGGCCAGGCGGATCATGTTGAAGCTGCCGATCAGGTTGACCGTGATGGTCTTGCTGAACAGGGCCAGCGCATGCGCGCCGTTCTTGCCCACGGTCTTCTCGGCAGGGGCGATGCCGGCGCAGTTCACCAGGCCCACCAGTTTGCCCAGCGACACGGCCTTGGCCACCACGGCCTGGCCGTCGGTCTCGTTGCTCACATCGCACTTCACGAACGCGCCGCCGATTTCCTTGGCTACGGCCTCGCCTTTTTCGGCCTGCATGTCGGCAATGACCACGGTGCCGCCCTGGGCGGCCAGCATGCGTGCCGTGCCTTCGCCCAGGCCCGATGCGCCGCCGGTGACGATGAATACCTTGCCTTGGATGTCCATGGTTGTCTCCAGTAAGTGACGTTAACGTAAACGTCAATTATGGCGCATCTCCCTGCCGTGCTGAACGCGAAAAAAAGCCCGGACCAGGCCGGGCTTGTGGTGGGTGAGGGCAGGGCAGGTTACTGGAAGCCCACGCGGTCCAGCATCTGCTGCACCTTGGTGGTGTTTGCACCCACCGCGCTGATCGGGATGGTCTCGCTCTTGAAAGGCTTGCCACCGGTCATGGCCTTGAGTGCCGGGTTGTCCAGCGCCACGCCCTTGGCTGCAGGCCACTCGTTGTTGCCATTCGCAAAGTAGTTCTGTGCCTCGGGGCTGGCCAGGTATTCGAGGAACTTGATGGCGTTGGCCTGGTTCTTGGAGTGCTTGGCCACTGCGCCGCCAGCGATGTTCAGGTGCGTGCCCCAGGATTCCTGGTTGGGGAACACCACGCCCACCTTGTTGACCACGGCTACGTCTTCGGGCTTGTTGGACCGCATCATGCGCGCCAGGTAGTAGGTGTTGGTCACGGCGATATCGCACTCGCCGGCGGCCACGGCCTTGATCTGGTCGGTGTCGCCGCCCTTGGGCGGGCGGGCCAGGTTGGCCACCATGCCCTTGAGCCAGGCTTCGGCCTTTTGTTCGCCCATGTGTTCCGTCACCGCGCCGAACAGGCTCAGGTTGTAGGGGTGCGAGCCGGAGCGGATGCACAGCTTGCCCTTGTTTTTGGGGTCACCCAGTTCTTCGTAGGTGTCCACATCGGACTTTTGCATCTTGACCTTGTTGTAGACGATCACGCGCGCACGGGTGGACAGGCCAAACCACGAGATACCGCCGTCCGCTGCCGGCTGGCTGCGCAGGTTGGCGGGGATGGCATCGTTCAGCACCTTGGACTGGATGGGCTGGAACAGGCCGTCCACCTCGCCCTTGTAGAGGCGGGCAGCGTCCACCAGCAGGATCACGTCAGCGGGAGAAGCAGCGCCTTCTGCCTTCAGCCGGGCCAGGATGCCGGCATCGTCAGCATCCACACGGTTGATCTTGATGCCCGTGGCCTTGGTGAAGCCGGTGTACAGGGCCTCGTCGGTGGAGTAGTGGCGGGCCGAGTAGAGGTTGACCACTTGTTCCTGGGCATGCACGGCACCTGCAGCGGCGGCCAGCGCACAAGCGCCCAACAAGGCTTTCACAGTCTTCGACATGGGTTGCGTCTTTCGGGGTTGAAACTGTGTCAATGATAAAGCAAACGCGAATTATTCTTGATCAATGTCTTGCGCAAAGGCCGGATTTCGGGTCCGGGTTTGAGGTGGCGCAAGGGCCGCATGCCGTGGATGCCAGACCACCGTAAAAAGATCGGTTCGCCGCGCGGGCCCGTTCCCACGCTTGCGGCCTGTGGGTGGTCAGGCCAAAAAAAAGCCCGGTCGTAAAACCGGGCTTTAAAAGGATCCTTGAAACGGGGATTTCGAGAGGATCCAAGGAGACAACTGAGGCGCTGTAGACAAGGTCAGCAGCGCATGGGTTGAATTATCAGGGTATTCCCTGAACACGGCCTAGAGGTTGCACTCCAGACCGCAGGTAGGGCGATTAACGCTTGCGGGGAGCGGCCGTCTTGGCAGCGTTGGCAGCGGTGTTGGCCACGGCGTTGAAGTTGGCTTCAGCCACATCAGACGCTTGCTTCACAGCCTTTTGTACCGACTCGAACGCGTTGTTGGCGGCAGACACGGCGCTCTTCATCACGGCCACAGCGGTTTCGGAACCGGCGGGGGCGTTCTTGGCGGCGCTGTCCACCAGGTTGGTGAAAGCCTTCTGTGCGTCGGTGGCCTGGGCTTCGAAAGCCTTGCCGAACTCAGCGCCCGTGCCCGATGCGATGTCGTACAGGTGGCGGCTGTAAGCGGCGGTCTTTTCAGCCAGGGGCTGGAACAGGCCAGCTTGCAGGGCCAGCAGTTCTTGTGCGTCCTTCACGCCCAGCACGGCTTGCGTGTGGTTGGCGGCTTCGGACAGGGCAGCGCGCGAAGCGGTCACGTTCAGTTCGACCAGCTTTTCCACGCCTTCGAAAGCCTTGGTGGTCAAGCCAAACAGGGTTTCGATGTTGGCCTTGTGGGATGCCAGGATTTGTTCTGCGGTCAGCGACATGTCATATCTCCTAAAAATGAGGGCCCAGGGGGCCGGGTGGTTCACAGACATCTGCGCTGACCTTGACCTGTTGGATCATGTTGCAGTGCAGCATGGGTTGAATTTTAGGGACTTGCAGCGCTATTGCAAGGGCTTTTTGCTGCGCTGCAGCAAATTAGACACGATCACCCAGAAATCCCCGGCTTGCCACAATTGCGTCATGCACGCCTACTACGCCGACCACTTCGTCTTGCCTTTGCCGGATGGTCACCGCTTCCCCATGGTCAAGTACCGCATGCTGCGCGACCGGATCGCCCGGCACCTGCCTGACGTGCTGTTGAAAGAAGCCCTGCCAGCATCGGATGAGGCACTGGTGCGGGTGCACAGCCCGCAGTACATCGACGCCATCGCCCAGGGCACGCTGGCGCCCGCCGCACTGCGGGAGATCGGGTTTCCCTGGAGTCCTGCCATGGCAGAGCGCGCTCGCCGCTCGGTGGGCGCTACTCTGGCGGCCACCCGCGCCGCTTGGCGCGAGGGTGTGGCTGGCAACCTGGCTGGTGGCACCCACCACTCGTATGCCGACAAGGGCAGTGGCTTTTGTGTGTTCAACGACGTGGCGGTGGCTGCCCGGCAGGCACAAGCCGATCACCTGAACGATGGATCGGGCTGGCCGCTGCAGGTGGCGGTAATCGACCTGGATGTGCACCAGGGCAATGGCACGGCCCATATCTTCCGGGGCGACGACAGCGTGTTCACCCTGTCGCTGCATGGTGCACGCAACTTTCCTTTTCGCAAGGAGCCGAGTGACCTGGACGTGGAACTGCCAGACGGATGCGCTGACGACGACTACCTGCACGCCCTGGACCAGGCCCTGGAGGCTCTGGACCATCGCTGCAAACCGGACCTGGTGTTTTATCTCGCGGGGGCCGAGCCCCACGTGGGCGACCGCCTGGGTCGTCTCGCCGTCACCCACGACGGGCTGGAGGCACGCGACCGGCGGGTATTTGACTGGGCCTGGCAGCGGCGCATTCCTACGGTGTTCGTGATGGCGGGCGGCTACGGCAACGACCTGGAGGACACACTGCAGGCGCAGCTCACCACCTGGCGCGTGGCCTGGCAGTACCACCAGCGCTGGCAGAATGTGCGGCCATGACCTCTGCCGCCAGCCCCTCTCCCGTCGCTTCTTCCGCACCGGTCCGCCCGGCTCCGCAGCCGCGCAGCGCCTACCCCGTGTTCCGTCCCATCACCACGCGCTGGGCCGACAACGATGTGTATGGCCATGTGAACAACGTTGTGTACTACAGCTGGTTTGACACCGCCGTGAATGCCCACCTGATCGACCAGGGCGTGCTCGACATCCACGCGGGGGAAACCATCGGCCTCGTGATCGAGACCCAATGCAATTACTTTGCGCCACTGGCGTTCCCGCAGACAGTGGAGGCTGGCATCCGCGTCGCGCGGCTGGGGGGCTCCAGTGTGCGTTACGAGGTGGGCCTGTTTGCGCAGGGCGAGCCGCTGACGGCGGCGGCGGGGCACTTCATCCATGTGTACGTGGACCGCGAAACCCGCCGCCCGGTGGCCGTGCCAGATGCATTGCGCAATGTGCTGCAGGCGCTGGTCATGCCTGGCTAATGGGTCGTTGATTGGCGGCTGATCGGCGGCCGCATGCCGTTGCCACTGATTTGATAGCACCAAGCGCTGGCGCAATTTGCACCTGGGCCCTGAACAGCCTGAATTTCCGGCAGCGGCTGAACCCTGGCTGACGCCGCCCGCAGTGCCGCGCACCGGGCGCCGTGATGGCCTACACTTTGCGGCTTTATCGTCCGGTCTGCGGCCGGAGCATCGCGTGCCCAGCGTGCGCGGTTTCTGAGGCGTGCCCTGTCCATGATCATCACCAGCCTGCTCGACACCGACCTGTACAAGTTCACCATGATGCAGGTGGTGCTGCATCAGTTTCCCGGGGCGCAGGTCGAGTACAAGTTCAAGTGCCGCAACCCCGGCGTGCAGCTGGCACCGTTTGCCAACGAGATCCGCGACGAAATCCGTTCGTTGTGCAGCCTGCAGTTTCAGGATGCCGAGCTGGCCTACCTGCGATCGCTGCGATTCATCAAGAGCGACTTCGTGGACTTTCTGGGCCTGTTCAAGCTCAACGAAAAGTACATCACCGTGGTGCCCCAGCACAACGGCGAAATCGACATCACCATCCGCGGGCCCTGGCTGCACACGATCCTGTTCGAGATCCCGGTGTTGGCCATCATCAACGAGGTGTACTTTCGCAACACGCAGAAGGTGCCCGACTTTCCGGAAGGCCGCCGCCGTCTCGACGCCAAGATTGCGCTGCTGCAGGGCGAGGGCCTGTCCGACCTCAAGATTGCCGACTACGGCACGCGCCGCCGCTTCAGCCGCGCCTGGCACGAGGAAGTGCTGCGCGTGCTGGTGGCACGCCTCGGTACCGGGGACCGCCGCCCAGGTGCGCCCGCCGGCCCCGGGCAGTTCGCAGGCACCAGCAACGTGCTGTACGCGATGAAGCTGGGCGTGACCCCCCTGGGCACCATGGCGCACGAATATCTGCAGGCCTGCCAGGCGCTGGGCCCGCGGCTGCGCGATAGCCAGGTGTTTGGCTTCGAGATGTGGGCCAAGGAATACCGGGGTGACCTGGGCATTGCGCTGTCGGACGTGTACGGCATGAGCGCCTTCCTGCGCGACTTCGACCTGTACTTCTGCAAGCTGTTCGATGGCGCCCGCCATGACAGCGGCGACCCGTTTGCCTGGGGTGAACGCTTGCTGGACCACTACCGCAAGAACCGCGTGGACCCGCTGACCAAGACGCTGATCTTCAGCGATGCGCTCACCATCCCGCGCACCATCGAGCTGTACCAGCAGTTCCGGGGTCGCTGCCAGCTCGCGTTTGGTATCGGCACCAACCTGACCAATGACCTCGGCAGCCCGCCTGCCCATGAGCCCTTGCAGGTCGTCATCAAGATGACGCGCTGCAATGACCAGCCTGTGGCCAAGCTGTCGGACACGCCGGGTAAGGGCATGTGTGATGACGAGAAGTACCTGGCCTACCTGCGCCAGGTGTTTGATATCCCTTCGCCGGTGTGACCGTGCCCCGCAGGTGCCATGGCCCTGCGTCCCCTGATTTTTAGCAATGAGACGGAGACAAGAACCATGAAATTTTCGCGCGGGCTGGCAGTGGCCGGCCTACTGGCGGCGTTGCCGGGACTGGCACTGGCGGCCGATATTGATGGCAGTGCGTTGTCAGTGCTGTGGGGCGTGCCCTTTGCCGGCATTCTGCTGTCGATTGCCTTGATGCCGCTGTTGGCGCCCATCTTCTGGCACCACCACTTTGGTAAGGTCGCAGCCGGTTGGGCGCTGGCTTTTCTGGTGCCGTTTGCGCTGGTGTTTGGCCCGGGCGCGGCGGGCGCGAGTTTTGTGCATTCGCTGGTGGCCGAATACGTTCCGTTCGTCATCCTGCTCACCGCGCTGTTCACCGTGGCGGGGGGCATCTACATCAGGGGCAACCTGCATGGCAGCCCGGCGCTCAACACGGCCATCCTCGCCATTGGCGCGGTGCTCGCCAGCGTCATGGGCACCACCGGAGCGTCGATGCTGCTCATCCGCCCGTTGATCCGCGCCAATGACAACCGCAAGCACACGGCGCATGTGGTGGTGTTTTTCATCTTCATCGTGTCCAACGCCGGGGGCTCGCTCACACCCTTGGGTGACCCGCCGCTGTTCCTGGGCTTCCTGAAGGGGGTGGACTTCTTCTGGACGGTAAGCCACATCTTCCCCGAGACCCTCTTTCTGGTGGGCTCGCTGCTGGCCATCTTCTTCGTGATGGATTCCTGGTACTACCACCGGCGCGAAGAGGAGCTCAGGGCCGACCCCACGCCCGACACCAAAGCCATCGGCTTTGACGGCAAGGCCAACTTTGCGCTGCTGGGTGTGGTGGTGGCGCTGGTGCTGCTGAGTGGCCTTTGGAAGTCGCAGGTGGCGTTCACCATCGCCGGGGCCGAGGTGGGGCTGCCCGGCATCGTGCGGGACGTGGGCCTGATCATCGTGGCGCTGGTGTCCCTGCGCATCACGCCCAAGCAGGTGCATGAAGACAACCAGTTCAGCTGGGGCCCCATGCAGGAAGTGGCCAAGCTGTTTGCGGGCATCTTCCTCACCATCATCCCGGTGATCGCGATGCTCAAGGCGGGCGTCAATGGCCCCTTTGGTGCCGTGGTGTCCGCCGTCACGCGGCCGGACGGCACACCCGACCCGGCCATGTACTTCTGGGCGTCCGGGCTGCTCAGCTCCTTCCTTGACAACGCACCGACCTACCTGGTCTTCTTCAACACCGCCGGGGGCGACCCGGCCGTGCTGATGACCACCCTGGCCCCCACGCTGGCCGCCATCTCAGCGGGCTCGGTGTTCATGGGTGCCAACAGCTACATCGGCAACGCGCCCAACATGATGGTCAAGGCCATTGCCGAAGACCGCGGCGTGAAGATGCCAAGCTTCTTCGGCTACATGCTGTGGTCGGGGGGCATTCTGGTGCCGCTCTTTATCGTCATGACTTTCATCTGGTTCCGTTGACAAGAGTTTTGAGCGCTATGAGCAAACCCCGCATCCTGGTCGCCCGCGCGATCTTTCCTGACATCGTGGACCGCCTGCGCGAGCACTTTGACGTGGAGGCCAACCCCGACGACGTGATCTGGACCCCGCAAGAGTTGGCTGCGCGCCTGGCCGACAAGGACGGGGTGCTGACCACCGGCAGCCAGCGCATCGATGCCACACTGCTGGCCGCTGCGCCGCGCCTCAAGGTCTGCGCCAACATGGCCGTGGGCTATAACAACTTTGACGTGGATGCCATGACCGCCGCGGGTGTGTTGGGCACCAACACGCCCGATGTGCTGACCGAGACCACCGCCGACTTCGGCTTTGCATTGCTGATGGCCACGGCCCGCCGCATGACCGAGAGCGAGCATTACCTGCGTGCCGGGAAGTGGACCAAGTGGAGCTACGACATGTTCGCGGGCAGCGACATCCACGGCAGCACGCTGGGCATCATCGGCATGGGCCGCATCGGGCAGGGCATTGCCAAGCGCGGCGCGCACGGCTTTGGCATGAAGGTGGTCTACCACAACCGTTCGCGCCTGTCGGCCGAGCTGGAGGCCGAATGCAAGGCCACCTACGTGGGCAAGGACGAGTTGCTGCGCACCGCAGACCATGTGGTGCTGGTGGTGCCCTACACGCCCGCGTCGCACCACACCATCGGCGCGGCCGAGCTGGCGTTGATGAAGCCCACGGCGACGCTCGTCAACATTGCGCGTGGCGGCATCGTGGACGACGCTGCGCTGGCTGTGGCCCTGCGCGAGCGTCGCATTGCGGCGGCGGGGCTGGATGTGTTTGAGGGTGAACCCAGCGTGCACCCCGACCTGCTGACAGTGCCCAACGTGGTGCTCACGCCGCACATTGCCAGCGCCACGGTGCCTACCCGGCGCGCCATGGCCAACCTGGCGGCGGATAACCTGATTGCCTTCTTTGACGGGCGGGGGCCGCTCACGCCGGTGAATCAGCCCTCCACCCTGCGCTGATGCGGGATTTTGGGCCCATTCGACCGGATGCGCTAGTCAATCATGCGCTGATAGCTATCAAAAACATAGTAAACCTTGGCCACTGACACACTTGTTCTCTTGGCGGCGCTGGCACTGGCGCTGGTCCTTCTCGTGGTGCTCTTGTTGCGCCGTCCCCGCGTGGACCTGCCGCCCGAGTGGCTGGCACGCCTGCAGTCGCTGGAGCAAACCACACAGGCGACGCAGATTGCGGTGGCCAAGAATGATGGCGCGCTGGACGGTATGGGGCAGCAGCTGCGCGGCTTTACCCAGACCACGCAGTCCACGCTGGAGACACTGCGCCATGCCGTGGACGAACGCTTGGCCCAGGCCGTGGCCGAATCCCGCAACGGCCGCGCCGAGCTGTTGGCTGCCTTTGGCGTATTCGAGGCGCGGCTGGAGCAGCGCCTCACGGCCCTGGATGCGGCCACACGCCTCACGCTCGATTCGCTCAAGAGCGACACCCAGTCGCAGCTGGGAGTGATGTCGCAAGCGCTCAAGGACCAGCTCGAAGCCAACGGCTTTCAGATCAAGAACCAGTTTGCGGTGCTGCAAGACGCCGTGTCACAGCAGCTCACCGGGCTGGTGCAGGGCAGCCAGCACAACGCCGAGCAGCTGCGCACCGCGCTCAACGAGCGCCTGGCCGCCATTCAGGCCGACAACGCCACCAAGCTCGAAGAAATGCGCCGCACGGTGGACGAAAAGCTGCATGCCACGCTGGAGCAGCGCCTTGGCGAATCGTTCAAGCTGGTGAGCGACCGGCTCGAACAAGTGCACAAGGGCCTGGGCGAAATGCAGACCCTGGCGGGCAGCGTGGGCGACTTGAAGCGCGTGATGACCAACGTGAAGTCGCGCGGCACCTGGGGCGAAATGCAGCTGGGCGCCATCATCGATAACGTGCTCACGCCCGACCAGTTCGCGCGCAACGTCAAGACCGTGCCGGGCAGCGATGAGCTGGTGGAGTTTGCGATCCGCCTGCCCGGCAAGAGCGACGAGCATCCGGTGTGGCTGCCCATCGACTCCAAGTACCCCGTGGAGCAGTACCAGCGCCTGCTGGACGCGCAGGACGCGGCGGACAAGGCAGCCATTCAGTCGGCAGGCAATGCGTTCGAGACGTCGATCAAGCTGGAGGCCAAGAAAATCTTTGCCAAGTATGTGTCGCCCCCACACACCACCGACTTCGCCGTGCTCTACCTGCCCACCGAGGGCCTGTTTGCCGAGGTGATGCGCCGCCCCGGCCTGGTCGAAGCGGTGCAGAACGAGTGCCGCGTGATGATCACCGGCCCGGCCAACCTGGCCGCCATGCTCAACAGCCTGCAAATGGGCTTCAAGACACTGGCGATCGAAAAGCGCTCGTCCGAGGTGTGGAGCCTCTTGGGCATGGTCAAGACCGAGTTCGCCAAGTTTGGCGACGTGGTCGAGGCCACCAAAAAGTCCATTGACGCCGCCGCCAAGAAGTTTGACGAGGTGGGTGTGCGCACCCGCGCCATCCAGCGCAAGCTGCGGGATGTGCAGGACCTGCCTGCGCCCGACACAGCCGTGCCGCTGGCAGGGGCCAGTCCATCGGCATTGCCTGGTTTGGATTCCGAGGACGACCTGCCGTGAACTGGGCCCTGGCGCGCCTGATTGCGGGGCAGATCTGCGTGCACGCCTGCATGGCAGGCATGCGACTGGCGGCGCCACTGCTGGCGCTGCGCGAGGGCCACAGTGCAGCAGCCGTGGGGGTGTTGCTGGCATTGTTCGCACTCACGCAGGTTTTTCTGGCCTTGCCCGCAGGGCGCTATGCGGACCGGCACGGCTTGAAGCGCCCCGTGGGCTACGCTGTGGCCCTTGCATCGGCAGGGGCTGCGCTGGCGCTGGTGTTCCCCGTCTTTCCGGTGTTGTGTGTGGCTGCGTTGATGACCGGTGGCGCCACCGGGGCCGCCACCATTGCACTGCAGCGCCATGTGGGGCGCGCTGCGCACGACGCCACGCAGCTCAAGCAGGTGTTCAGCTGGCTGGCCATCGGGCCTGCGGTGTCCAACTTCATCGGGCCTTTCTGCGCGGGGCTCATGATCGACAACGCGGGCAGTGCTGCGGGCAGTACCGAGGGCTATCGCGCCGCCTTTGCCCTGATGGCGGTGTTGCCCCTGCTCACCTGGTTCTGGGTGCGAGACACGGTAGAGCTACCGCCCGTGATTGCCGCCGCGGGCGGCCCCCCGCAGCGCGCGTGGGACCTGATGAACGAACCTCCGTTTCGCCGCTTGCTGCTGGTCAACTGGATCTTGTCCTCGTGCTGGGACGTGCACACCTTCGTGGTCCCGCTGCTGGGGCACGAGCGGGGCCTGTCTGCGTCCGTCATTGGCTCCATCCTGGGGGCGTTTGCGATTGCCGCTGCCGTCATCCGCGTGCTCATGCCCATCGTGGCAGAGCGCCTGCGCGAACGGGTGGTGGTGGCGGGCGCCATGGTCGCTACGGCTGTGCTGTTTGGCGTCTACCCGCTGCTGCACAGCGCGCTGGCGATGGGCGCGTGTTCGGTGCTGCTCGGGTTTGCACTGGGCTCGGTGCAGCCCATGGTG